>CAYHZD010000039.1:0-5884 GCA_964361035.1 uncultured Candidatus Saccharibacteria bacterium | reverse complement strand
GAAGTTCGAACCAATCTTTTTGAGAAAATCCCGAATCCCTTCGGGATTTTCTTGTACAGCGATATTTTCGGCTTGGTTGGCCTCTTTTAGAAAGGCAATCATAAGTTCGAACCGATTATTACTCTTTCGCTCAAAAAGTTGAAATTATTAATGCTCTCGGCTTCGCAATTCATTTTGCCCGCCCAATTCATCCGAGCCGCGCAAAGCGCGGCGAGGGCAGAATTCCGTTCGAGCTATTTCAAGAATACACGGCATCAAAAAATTTTAAGCGCCCTTGCGGCGCTCCAAAATTTTTTGATGGTCGATAGCAGGTGAATAAAAAATCCGCCTAGGGGGCGGGTAAGGAGATTGATTTTTTTCTCTTTTGTGCTATACTAAGCTCGTAAAAGGTCCACTAAAATAAAGGACTAGTATCATATTTATGGAAAAAGAAATTGGTAAGGTGATTCATTATTATGACCGAGCAGGGGTTGCGGTGATACGACTTTCGGATGCATTGAACGTAGGGGATACGGTGAAATTCAAAAAAGGTGAAACGGAATTTGAAGAAACAATTGATTCTATGGAAGTGGAACACCAAGCGATTGAATCGGCTCAAGCCGGACAAGAAGTCGCGGTAAAAGTTTCCCAGAAAGCAAGAGAAGGCACCGCAGTATTGCAATAGAGACGATAACAATTTAATAAGAGAGAGAGATGACCGGCGGTGGCAGAACGGCTTATGCAACGGACTGTAAATCCGTCCCAAGTAGGTTCAACTCCTACCCGCCGGAAAGATGAAAAATACTCGGGCTTGTTTCGAGTGTTTTTTGTAATGTCTGACATTTTCCGTTTGTAATTTTTTTGCACGGTCATATAATGAGAGCATGTCTCCCGGATCAATTATTACTCTGCGTACCTTCATCCTTGCTATCGGATGGCCTGTTTTAATTGTAGGAAGTGTTGTTCTTTCCTCCTTAGGATGGCGGTTTGCAAAAGCCACCAAAGGCACTATTTTTGCAAAATTAGTGTTCCCCACGGTGCTCGGTTGGCTGGTGACCATGTATATTTTGGGCATCACCGCCACGTTCTATATGTTTGATGTCCCCTATAAAGGAACACTGATTGTTTTCCCAGTTTTTATCATATGGTTTATTACCTTTACGGTACTCGTATGGATCACCTATCGCTGGAGCAAAGAAGCGCTCGCGGTAAAAGTTTTTTATGGAAAACTTGAAGAGGAAGTGAAAGCACGCACCCAAGAACTTCAAGAGACAAATGAGCATCTTCGGGAAGCCGATGAGGCAAAAAGCCAATTTGTTTCCATTGCGGCCCATCAATTTCGCACGCCCCTTTCCGCGATTAAATGGACTATCTATCTTCTTTTGAATGGCGACTTGGGAGCAATATCCAAAGAACAACGCCTCGTGCTTGAGGATGGCGCGGAAAGCGTAGAACGCCTTGTTGTTCTTATCGGGGATCTTCTTAATGTGGCGCGTATTGAATCCGGAAAGCTCACCTATACCTTTGAAACAATCATGCTTGAATCCCTTTTTGACAGTCTCATAAAAGACGCGAATGCGCGCCTTCACGAAAAAGAGATTGTCCTGCATGTGGCGCTGCCCGATTCTCCTTTGCCTGAAGCGCGCGGCGATAGAACAAAACTTTTGCTTGCCTTCCAAAATGTGCTTGAAAACGCAATGATATACACGCCGAAAAATGGCGTCATCACCGCGACCCTTCGTAAAGAAGACGAGCGCCATTACCAAGTAGTCATTTCGGATACTGGCATGGGCATTCCGCAACACCAGCAGGTGTTGCTTTTCCAAAAATTTTTCCGAGCTGACAATGTGATCCATGAGCAGATTTCTGGCACCGGACTCGGCCTTTATATGACAAAACGCGTTGTTGAAGCCCATGGCGGCACCATTACGGTCGTATCCGAAGAGCAGAAGGGAAGCACCTTTACCATCACCATTCCTTTTCTTGCCGAGTAGGAATATACTGATGCTATGAAAAAAATTTTACTGGTGGAAGATGACAAAACGCTCTCATCTCTTCTCAAAACAAAGATAGAACATGAGGGCTATGAGCTTATTGTCACGTCCGACGGCGCTGCTGCCGCCCCGCTTGCCGTCAGCGAGCGCCCTGATCTTATTCTTCTTGATTTTGAGCTTCCTCACAAAAACGGCCTTGAGGTCCTTGAAGAAATACGAAACAGCGCGGGCGGGCAGCCAACGCCTCCCGTGGTGGTTATCTCGAATTCCGGCAGTCCCTTGGAAATATTCAGATTCCAAAAGCTTGGCGTTAAAGATTACCTCGTTAAGGCCGAACATAATCTGGACGAATTGATGAAAATTATCCGGCAATACCTTCCCTAAAAAGAATTTCCAAATAATTTTTATGCAAAAGATAATTCTTGTGGTGGAAGATGAAAGAATTCTGCGCGATATCATCACAAAAAAACTCGGGAGCGAAGGGTTTGAAGCGCATGGCGCCATTGATATCTCTGAAGCAGAACGAGTGTTGGAGCATACACAAGTTGATCTGATTCTGTTGGATTTGCTGCTTCCGGGCGCGGAGGGGTACGAATTGCTTGCCCGTATTAAAAACGATCCAAAACGAAAAGACATTCCCGTGATTGTATTTTCTAATCTTAGCAACGAGGAAGACAAGCGAAGAGCGTTCCGCGCAGGCGCTTGGGATTTTCTGGTAAAAGCGGAGCACACGCCCGACACCATCGTGCATAAAGTGCGAAAAGCGCTCCAACAAGCGTCATAGAAAAATTTACTCTTCCAATATAACCGTCTCTCCTGGTTCAGGCACGCGGGCGTTGACGGCGAGATTATTTTTGATGCGCTCGGCAAGGGCATTTGCGGCTTCTTCTTCCCCTTGCACAACAAATACATTCTTGAGTGTTGTTTTACTTTCCGCAACAAAATTAAAAAGTGCGTCGGCGTCGGCATGCGCGGAGTATCCGCCGATGGCCTTGATGGTGGCTGCCACGGGTATGCGCTCGCTCATGATACTTACTTCCCGCGCTCCGTCAATAAGCCGCCGCCCGATAGAACCTTTTGCTTGATAGCCAATAAATAAAAGAGTGCTCTTTGGATCCGGCAAATACCGTTTTGCGTGATGGAGAATTCTGCCGCCCTGCATCATACCCGCACCCGCGATAATCATCTTCGGAGGCGGCACGTTGTTTATTGCTTTTGAGTTTTCAGTTGTTTCGGTGCGTTCAAGTCCGGGAAAGTTGAATAAGTCATCATCCATCTTGAGAATGGCGTTCGCTTGCTTGCTAAAGTATTGCCGATACATGCGATAGATGCGCGTGGCCTTTATGGCAAGCGGGGAGTCGATGAATACGGGCACGCGCGGGACGCGATGATGTTCGATGAGTTCATTTAATTCAAAAAGGAGTTCTTGCGTGCGCTCCAAACTAAATGCCGGAATCATCAGCACGCCGCCTTTGGCGAAGGTGTCTTCCATAACACGTTCAATTTTTCCTTTGCGCTCCGGATCAGTCTCATGGATTCTGTTGCCGTAAACCGATTCAATAATGAGATGGTGCGCGCCTGCCACCGTATCAGTAGGCGCGATCAACGGATTGGGCGAGTTGCCCAGATCACCGGTAAAAACAATTTTTATATTTTTTTGATTACTTGGTGCATCAATTTCCACGATGGCAGAACCCAAAATATGGCCCGCGTCGCGCAGGGTGACAGTCGCATTTTTTATTGAAAATGGTTGATGATATTCCATGCCTTGCCAGTGTGAGAGCGCTTTGGCGATATGTTCCTGCGAATAGAAAACTTCCTGGCGCTCTTTACGCGCTTCTTTTTCGAGAATGCCTAAGCTGTCTGTCAGCATCAGATCGGCAAAATCTTTGGTGGGCCTGGTGGAGTAAATGGTTCCGTTAAATCCTTCGCGCATGAGTTTGGGCACGCGCCCGATATGATCAATGTGAGCATGGGTAACCACGAGCGCATCAATACTGCTCGGATCAAAAGGAAACGGCTGGTCGTTTTTTTGTTCGCAAAAACGCGGGCATTGGAACAACCCGCAGTCTATCAATATGCGGGTAGCGTTAATATCCAAGAAATAGCAGGCGCCGGTTACTTCCTTGGCACCTCCATAAAAAGAAAGAGTAATCATGGATTCTTTCCATTTGAAAAAAAATTTGCTATTCTCAAATTATCATGGACGCCAAGGAAAAACAATCGCTTATAACCCGCGAGCTTGAGGAAGTGCTTACCCAAGAGGATTTGCAGGCACTTTTGGCGCAGGCAAAGCCCCTGAAACACTATATCGGCTTTGAGATTTCGGGCGAAATTCATTTGGGCACCGGCATTGCGGCTATGCAGAAAGTAAAAGATCTTGCCGATGCGGGTGTGCAATGCACGATTTTTTTGGCGGACTGGCACACCTGGATCAATGACAAGCTTGGAGGAGATCGTGATGCGATCAAACGCATCGCGGCCGGCTATTTTAAGGAAGGACTTTCCGAATGCTATCGTGTGCTCGGCGGCAATCCCGATGATCTTACCGTGGTGCTTGGTTCTGATCTTTATCGTTCCAACGACGCGTATTGGGAAACAGTCGTGGGTATCGCAAAACATACGACTCTTAATCGCGCAAAACGCAGCATTTCTATTTTGGGAAGAGAATCTAACGAAGAAATTGATATGGCAAAAATGATCTATCCGATCATGCAAGTAGCTGATATTTTTGCTCTTGATGTGCAGATCGCGCACGCGGGCATGGATCAGCGCAAGGCGCATGTGATCGCGCGCGATGTGGCAAAAAAAATTAATAAAGAAAAGCCGATCGCGTTGCATCATCATTTACTGCTCGGACTTGGCAAGCCGCCGATTTGGCCACTTTCCGCCGATGCTGACAAGCAGGAATTGTGGGCGTCTTTGAAAATGAGTAAATCAAAACCGGAGAGCGCGGTGTTTATTACCGATGAGCCCGAGGCCATTGGCGAGAAAGTCATGCAAGCATTTTGTCCGCCAAAAGACCAGTCTGCCGGCGAGGCAGGAACCGATTTTAATCCAATTATTGATTGGGCGGAACATCTTGTATTGCCGCGTCAAAAAGAGGGAATTGCGATCAAACGTGAAGCATCCCACGGCGGCGATTTAACCATCGCGAACGCTGACGAACTCAAAAGAATCTATCAGGCAGGCGATCTGCATCCGCAAGATCTTAAGCAATTTGTCGCCGACTATCTGATCGCCTTTCTCGCTCCCATCCGCGACCACTTCAGTCAAGGAGCGCCCAAAGAAATGCTTGATGATCTGAAGGCGCTTAAAAAGAAATGACATGGATGTGACACGCATAATTGCTATTCTTGTGTTACTCTTTGCAATCGGTTATGTTATTTTTTTATGGGCGGCGCTCTGGCATCTGCGCGCCTATCGCCGGCTTGCCATCAATCTGCATGAAAACGAAACATTATTGCTTACGCTGCATCGCCATTGGTTTATATTTGCTTCGCAGGCGTTCGCAGCGGGAGTTGCCGCGTTGATGCCATTTCTTATCCTTTTGTTACTGCCGATGATTTTATTTCCTCACGCGATCTTTTGGCTTCTCGCTAGTATCTATTGGCTTATGCTAGTGGGATTTCTCCTGGTGGCATGGATTGAATATCGGCTTGATGTATGGATTGTCACGACCGAGCGCATCATTGATGTGGAACAGCGCTCGCTTTTCTCGCGCGAAGTATCCGAATTTTTGCTCTCCCGCGTGCAAGATGTGACCGTGGAAGTGCCGAATCTTATGGCTACTCTTTTACATTACGGCAATATCGTGGTACAAACTGCGGGCGAGAAGCATTTTACGATCCGCGAAATTCCGCATTTAGATCAAGCAAAAGAAATCATTCTTGAACAATGCCGGAAAATTC
>CAYHZD010000038.1:0-6320 GCA_964361035.1 uncultured Candidatus Saccharibacteria bacterium | reverse complement strand
TTTTCATGGAAGAAAAAAAGATGCAGAAGCATTTGTTGCGCATTAATGAGGCGCTTTATCGCGTAACCGACTTGTTTGCCGACCAAGAGCCGGTGAAATGGACCTTGCGTAAAAAGGCGATGGAAGCGTTTGATCTTTTTTCGGAGGATTCGCCCTTGCTGCTGCTTGCCGCGCGCATGAAAAAACGCGAGGCGTTCGCGGGTGTCCTCCATCAGTTGCTCGATCTGCTTGAATTTGCTTCGCATAATACGTTTATTTCGCGCGTGAATTTTGAGGTGCTTTCGCGCGAGTATCGCGCATTTTTGCAAGAAACGCACGCTACCCAATCGGCCACCTATCAGGAAGAAAATCTTTTTGGGGATTTATCATTATTTTCTCATCAAGAAGAATCACAAAATCCGCCAAAAATTTCTTCGCTCGCCTCGCCACAAGGCGGGTCTCCATTATTGCAAAAACAGAAAAAAAATGATATATATAAAAAAGAAACAAGTCCGCAAGTTGGCGCGGAATTAACCACTGAAGAGCGGCGTAATCACATTCTTTCATTTATGAATCAGAAAGAAGGAGGCATTACTATGCAAGAACTTTCAAAAATTTTCAAGGGGGCGCTTCATTTACGCACCCTGCAACGCGATTTAACCGAACTTATTACGCAAGGCAAGGTTAAGACAGAAGGGGAGCGACGGTGGCGGCGTTATAGTGTCGTTTAGATGTCGTTTATAGCTACATTATGTCGTTTACTGTCGTTTAGAAAGTAACATATTTATTGCATTTTTTAGGATATTGTTATTTTTATAGTGTCATTTAGAACACCTCATGTTTTATACGACACTATTATATATATGCACCCCTCTTTCCCTCTTGTAGCGAACTCTTCCTCATGTTACGATAGAAAGACCGTCCTGATGGGCAAAAAGTAACATCTTTACATGGGAGTTGCGTAGCTGTGCATACCATTCTATAATAAGATTAAACACGCGGAAGATTGTTTCTTTTGATCTCACTCTTGCGTGTCGCGGCGGAATGCGCGATAATCAAAAGTGAGGTTGAAATGCCAGAGCATGGAAGAAGCGATAGAACGTTGAAAAGTAAAAAAGTCGAATTCTGTAAAATTATTAACTTTTATTTAAAAGTCGATTGATTCTATTATTAAAGGCGAACTAAATTCGTAATTATTAACTATACAATTATTTATGAGTAAACGATTAAAGAACACGGGCAAGCGAACCTTGTCTGTATTCTTAAGCGCAACGACTACGTTGTGGCTGGCAGGAGCGAGCGCATTAGTGCCAATGGCGGCAGTCGCAGATCATACGACTACTCACACCATTGAGCAATTACAAGCGCAGATTCTTGACCTTCAAAACAAACTCAAAGCTCTTATCGGCACAAGTGACGGAGGAGCAACAGGGTGTCCGGCCTCCGGGTCGTTTGCAGTAAACTTAAGCAGTGGCATGAACAATAACAATGTTCGTGACCTGCAAACCTTCCTGAAAGCACAAGGTTCTGATGTGTATCCGGAAGGAATAGTATCGGGCTATTTCGGCTCCCTTACGAAAGCGGCAGTTATGAAATTCCAGAACAAATATGCCTCAAGCATATTAACACCGCTTGGATTGACTACGGGGTCAGGATACTGGGGGGCAGCTTCGCGTGCCAAAGCAAATGAACTTTGCGCCGCAGCGCCAGTGACTCCTCCTCCACCTCCTCCAGGAACACCACCTCCTCCGGCAGCAATGGGAACCGGTGTGACAATAGCAGCAGGAACGCATACAGATGCGCGATTAGCGCCGCAGAGTGCGGCACGGCTGCCTTTCACGACATTGAAATTCACTGCCTCTTCTGATGGAGACATTGAAATCAAGTCGCTTACCGCAGAGCGCACCGGACTGGCCAATGATACGGCAATTTCTGCAATAGTACTCTTGGATGAAAACATGGTTCAAGTGGGGCTTGAGAAAACACTCAATTCCAATCATCAGGTGGTATTGAACGAACCCTTCACCGTAAAAGCAGGTCAGACCCGCACCATGTACTTGGGTGCGAATATGGCTGCTTCGCTTGGGAGCTACGCAGGACAGATTGCTTATCTCGCATTAGTAGCGGTAAATACGGATGCGCAAGTGAACGGCACATTACCAATTACAGGATCGGGTCACACCGTCAATGCAACTCTCTCACTTGGATCTATTACTTTCACGAAAGGTGCGCGTGATCCCGGTGCGGGCGCTACGAAAGATGTCGGCACAAAAGACTTCATCTTTTCTTCATTGAAAGCGACTGCAGGATCTGCAGAGCCGGTTATCTGGAAGTCTATTAAATGGAACCAGTCCGGTTCAGCGGCAAAAACCGATCTTGAAAATATTAAAATTTGCGTGGACGGCGCCGATTGTTATAACGCGGTCGCCTCTTCCGACGGCAAATACTACAGCGCGATGCTGGGCGAAGGTCTTGAAATAACCAAAGGAGGATTCAAAGAAGTATATATAAAAGGTGATATTCTCGCCGGCACAAACCGCACGATTGATTATGACCTCTACAAATACACGGACGCAGGATTTAACGGAAAAACATATAATTATGGCGTCACACCAACCGCATCCAATGGCACGAACTGTTCCGGATCCACGTCTTGTGATGATGGCGAATTCCAGAGTGTAGAGCCACGCTTTGACGCATATCAATTCACGATTGGCGCAGGTTCCGTGAGCGTATCAAAAGATGCAGCTACGGCTTCCATCAACGTTGCTTCTGGAACAAACCAACAGATTGTGGGCGCCTTCCTCTTTGATGTTAAGGGTGAACCCATCACCTTTACGTCATGGGCAATTACCGTTACGACCACCAACGGCGCTACCGCGGCAAAGAAAGAGCCGACCAATCTTACAGTGTATAATGCGAGCGGCACTGCACTTGCCGGACCGAAAGATGTGAAAAATAAAGTGGTAACACTCACTGATTCAATAACCTTACCGGTCGGCACGAATGTGCTTTCAGTCAAGGCAGATCTGGATAACCTTTGGAGCAACAATGACACTATTCAGCTTTCATTTACGCCTTCCACCGCAGTGTCAAGCGTGACTGGTCAAACAACAGGCAACTCGGTGACCCCGACTCCATCAACAAGTGTTTCCGGCCAGACTATGACGGTACAGGCAGGATCGCTGACGATTGATACTTCAACATCGCTTGCCGCGCAAAACGTGATTGCGGGCTCTACCGGTGTAGAACTTGGACGATTTGTCTTCAATGCGGGTTCTTCGGGAGAAAATCTTCGCATCACGTCAGGTACGGTGCAACAGACCGTCGATGGAAGCTCCGGCCAGCTCTACAGCCAATTGCAACTCTGCGATCAGGGAAGTACAACAATTTGCTATAATACTGGTTCCAATAAAGTGGATCCGGCTTCCGGAGGAAACCGCGAACTTTCCTTCACGTTTGACAACAACATTGTTGTCCCGAAAGGAACTTCAAAGGTATACAGCTTGTACGGAAACATATCTTCTACGGCAACATCCGGCGCCACTGTACGCTTTGACTACTCGAGCAATGTGACGAACGCGGACTATGCCGTCACCGGCGTGGTATCGGGTGCGGCCATTACGGAAACAGTTACCACCACCACCGGTTCAGTCATGACTGTGCAAACCGGCGGAGGATGGAGTGTGGCGCTTGACTCGTCTGCGCCCGGCGAAAAATGGGTGTCGGCAGGAGGAGCGGGGGTAACCATTAACGTATTGCGCTTCACCTCCACCACCGAAGCATTTACGCTTACCGATATGCGCTTGCAGTTGGATGAAACGGGTTCTTCAACCGGCGCAAACTATACAAAGATTTACTTCTACGACGAGGATGGCAGTAAGCTTGCGGAGGTTGCTTCCCCCCAGTTCACCAATTCTTTGGAAGACATTGACTTCTGTGTGTCATGCGCAACTGGATTTAAGTCATTCGTTATTCCGAAGGATGGCAACCGCCGCATGACGATTAAAGCGGACCTTGCAGGTATCGGCAACAACCTATCAGGAAGAGCCGGAGAGGTGCTTGGTATTGGCTTTGACGCCGCGACCCGCAGCCAAAATTCCGCGAAAGGTGTTTCATCCGGCAGTGTCGTGTATACGAGCACCGGCGCAGGCAATGACCGACCAGAGAACAGCGATGCCAACCTCGCACAGGTAACCACCTTCCGTTCAGTGCCAACCATTGCGCGGCTTGAGTTGACGACCACAAAATTAATTTCTGGGCCGCAGACACTCGCAAAGTTCTCGATAACCGCAGATCCGGCTTATGATGTGGCGCTCTCAAGGGTTACCTTTGCTATCGCGACATCGGGCATCACCGCATTTACGACCACCTTGCCACAATTCCGCCTCTATAACTTGACGGATGGCAAATTCGTAAGTAATGCGACCGGTTCCGTTGCCGTTTACTATGATGCGTTGGCGGCTGTAAGTCCAAACTACGATTCGTCTAATCGTTTGATTGTACGCACCTACGCGGACAATACAACTGATTACACGGATGCCGCGACCGACGGTACCAACGGCCAGCGAACATTTGGTGGCTTCACCACAATTACGAAGGGCACTACGCATGTCTTTGAATTGCGAGCAACTGGATCTGTCACTACCGATGGCACGGGCGACTCTATTGTCGCCACCCTCTTGGGTGATGATGCGCGTGCCGGCGGCTTAACGCTCACCGGTTCGGCAGTGAAGTTGATGCGTCCGAAGAATCGTATTGACACCGAAGAGGTAAACAGCACCGTAGCGAAAGCTAATGTGGCAACACGGACAAACTTCATCTGGTCTGATTTCGCATCGGACGCCACGACCACGCACTCGGTACACACCTCTGACTGGATGAATGGATTCAAAGTGCCGGGCTTGCCATCTACGGGCTTAAGCTCTTGGACAGTTGCGAACTAATGCACAAAATCCTATCTTCCTTGTGGATAGGTCTCCCGCTTAGCGGGGGTAAAGCAAAAACTCCTCCGACCGCGGTCGGAGGAGTTTTTGCTTTTTCGGAGAATATATGATATACATCATATACATCAATCTATGCAATCATCCCAATATGTTGGCGTCATGATCGCGGTGTTTATTGGCGTCGTCCTCTTCGGCGGCATTTTGTGGTTTGCACTCACACATCCGTTTGGTGGCGAGAATGTGGTGCCTACTACAGTGGGAGAAATCCCTAAGGATTACGAAACAATCAATATTGATGAAAAGGTGGCTGGTGAATTCCGTCCCGAATTTCGCGAACAATATATGAAAACATTCGATGAAACTCTTGTCATCTTAAAAGAGCATCCGGATTCCACGTGGGGATGGCTTGATTTAGGTGCTCTCAAAAAAATGTTCGGCGATTATCAAGGAGCCGAGGCCGCATGGCTCTATGCGGCGACACTCGCTCCCACGCACGAAGCCGCTTACGCGAATTTAGGCGATCTTTACCGGTATCATCTGCCGGATTATAAAAAAGCAGAAGCAGCACTGCTTACGCTGATAGAGGCGCAGCCAACGGCCACGCGCGCGTATCGCGATCTTGCCGAAATGTATCGCACGCAATACGTTGAGAAAAAAGCTGATGCGTATACCATTCTTGAAAAAGGCATCGGCCAGAATCCCGACGCCGGTGACTTAATGGCGGTGCTGGCGCTTTTTTATGAACAGGACGGCAATTATCAAAAAGCGATTGAGTGGCTTGAGCGCGCCGAGAAATTTTTACCAAATCCAACGGTTCGAGAAGATATTGAAAGATTAAAAAAAATGTAAGCAGTTGTTTTGTCGCGTTCATCGCCCCTATAGCTCAACGGATAGAGCAGCTCCGTCCTAAGGAGAAGATGGGAGTTCAATTCTCTCTGGGGGTACCATGGAAAGGGAATTTATCACCTCGGAATCAGTAACCGAAGGGCATCCGGATAAGATCTGTGACGCTATTTCAGATGCGATGGTGGATGCTATTTTAGCGAAAGACCCCTACGGCCGCGTGGCCGTGGGAGCTGCTTGATAGAGTAAAAGAATTAAAAAAAGCAGCGGGAATAAAATAATAAAACGGGCCTATAGTATAGTGGTAGAACGTCTCCATGGCATGGAGAAGGTGGGAGTTCGATTCTCCCTAGGTCCAAAAGTTATTATGAGTTATGACATATTTTTCTACTTCTTTTTCTACCTGACTTACTACCTCTGCGGTCGCAAGATAGTAAGTCATACAATATATTAGTGCCTAGACACTACAGTATGGATAACGTAGACAAGCTCGCGCACATTGTGTGGGATTACCATCATATGAATCATGAACTACGAAAGGCAGATTGTATT
>CAYHZD010000037.1:0-6876 GCA_964361035.1 uncultured Candidatus Saccharibacteria bacterium | reverse complement strand
CCGTTCGGTCATTGTGGGAAATTATCAGGTTCTCTTCAATTACGACGAGCCGCTTATAAAAAATCACCCAAGCGCGCTTCACTTTGATATTCATGATGTAGTGAGAAGAGAGATTGAAGTGGAGCCGTATCTTGGCGCCGATATGCATCTTGCAGTAATCAAAGACGACTTCAAACAATTCATTCATACGCATCCGGTAGATAATGGAATAGGTGAAGACCATCACGCACGCATCATTCCAACTGCACGAGCCCATGGTGTTGAAGACAAAAATGTTGTGGATGCTGAAGACAAAGAAATTGAATTTAATGTTGTCTTTCCGGAAGCAGGCATCTATCGCGTCTTTGCGCAATTCCGCCCAAAAGGCATTGTGCTACCTGCCGATAACGCTCTTGCCGCCGCTTTCTGGGTGCAAGTGGAAGAAAAAGCGCCGCCTGCCTTTTCTGCCGCCTCCCCCTTGATGCTCACGGGTATTTCTCTTTTTTTGATTCTTATCCTTTCCTGGCTAGTCAAGCGTTATATTACCGTCACTGTATGAATAAATATGTTATTCTTATCACGATCGGTATTTTGATTATCGCCACCGGGGCGGCGTATCGCACATGGTTGCTGCCGGAATCTTCCGTGCCCGTAACCAGCGGCAAGACGCGCGAGATCACGATCGTGGCGACCAAAGATCGCTGGGCCTTTGAGCCCGAAATAATTAAAGCGGAGCGCGGAGACAAAATAATCGCCACCATTATCAATGAAGATGATTATGACCACGGTATTGCCATTGATGCCTTTGGGGTTTCCCAACGTATGCCCGCCAATGGCACCATCAAGGTTGAATTTGTCGTTACCCAAGAAGGCAATTTCCCCTTTTACTGCTCTGTCCCCTGCGGCGAAGGCGAAGTGGAAGGTAAGATACGCGGACACTTCGACATGGTCGGCGAGATACACGTAAGGAGTAATATCTCTGAAACGGAATAGTTTCTATTTTATGTTAAATTTTCTAAAACCGACCCTATCACCCCTCATTGCTTACTTATTATCTTGTTTCTTTTTTGTTGTTTATGACAAATTTCGCACGAAAAAAATATGACCATAAAAATACCGCGAACATATGCATTTATTGATGCCTCAAATCTCTTTTATGGCGGAGAAAAGAGTTTGGGATGGAAAATAGATTATCAAAAATTATTTGATTACCTGCGTACAAAGTATAATGTAAAGAAAACATTATATTTTGGTGGAATAGAAACGCACAGATTTCCTTACGATCCTCTTAAGCAGGAAACGATTCCTATCAAAGAATTAGAAATATATCTTGTTGACCTTATTAAAAATAAGGGTAAGAGATTCGATGAAGCTTTTCTGATATTGTTAAGCCGGCATTTGCAACGGTCGCGTTTCTATCTCAAACTAGAACAATTTGGTTATGATCTTTTTTTGAAACGGGTAAAATTGTATACTCAGGAAGACGGTTCTACAAAAAGAAAAGCAAACTGCGACGTCGAAATGGCTTTTTATCTCGTGAAAGAAGAAAGAAATTTTGATCGTGTGATTATTTTATCTGGCGATGGCGACTTTTTGCCAATACTGAAATACTTGAGAGATAATGGCAAGAAAGTCATAATTTTAGCAAGAGGATCAAGAACAGCACGAGAAATTCGGCGTTTTGGTGGAGGTAATTTTAGGGATTTTGAATACCTTAAATATTTATTAAAAATGGAGAAAAAAATATAAACGGGACGGACTCGTATAGAATCCGCCCCATGTTTAGTACCCCCATTATAGCACCCCCAAAAATCTTGTCAATATATCAAAAAATATGACTAAACTTGTCTTAAAAATAAAAGGTATGCACTGCGCTTCCTGCTCTACGTTGATTGATAAACTGATTGGCAAAGAGGCGGGAGTGGTGTCCATCAAAACAAATTACGGAGCGGAGAAGACCGCCATTGAATTTGATGAGGCAAAAATTCCGCTCACCAAAATAGACGCGCTCATCAATAAACTTGGCTATGATCTTATTCGATCCGACGAACAGGGTGCTACTGCCGAAGAGGAAGAAAAAAAAGAAGTGCTCAAGATTAAAGAAGCAAAACGCCGGGTTATTGCAAGTTTTATGCTTGCAACGCCGATTATCGTCTATTATATGCTCATTCACATGTTTAATATCCAGCATGTGCATGCGCTCTACGGCATTGATCTCAATTATCTCTACTGGATTCTCTCCACCCCCATTCAATTCGTGATCGGCTGGCCTTTTTACCGAAATTCTTTTACCGCCATTCGCGTGGGATCAGCCAACATGGATGTACTGGTGGCGCTCGGCACCTCGGCGGCCTATTTCTATTCTATGTTCGGATTTCTCTTCTTCAATATTGATCATCCATTTTGGGAGTCCTCCGCCGCCCTTCTTTCTTTCATTATTCTTGGCCGCTATTTTGAAGCAGTGGCAAAGGGTCGGGCTTCGGCGGCAATAAAAGAACTCCTCAAACTGGAAGCAAAAGAAGCGCATGTGATGCGAAACGGTGAAGAAGCAACCGTGCCGATTGATGATATTCGGGCCGGAGAAATCGTGGTGGTGCGCCCAGGAGAAAAAATTCCCGTGGACGGACTCATTGTGGAAGGGAAAACGCATATTGATGAAAAAGTAGTGACCGGTGAATCACTGCCGATAGGAAAAACGGTCGGCGATGAAGTGATCGGCGCTACCGTCAATCAAGAAGGGCTTATCAAATTTAAAGCCATGAAAGTCGGCAAGGATACCTTGCTCTATCAAATTATCAAGATGGTGGAGGAAGCGCAGGCAAGCCGCGCCCCTATTCAAAATCTCGTTGACAAAATAAGCGAATATTTTGTGCCTATCGTGGTGATATTTGCCATTGCCGTATTTGGCGCTTGGTATTTTGTCTATGCCTTTCCGTTTCGTGCCGGGCTTTTGCGTATGATTGCGGTACTCGTGATCTCTTGTCCGTGCGCGATGGGTCTTGCCACTCCCACCGCGCTTATTGTGGGCATCGGACGCGCCACGAAATTCGGCATTATTCTTAAAGGAGGAGAGGCACTTGAGAAGGCCTACAAAATTAAAGCGATCGCGTTTGACAAAACCGGCACGCTCACCATCGGCAAACCAGTAGTGACGGATTTTGTTCCGTTGGGAGGTATGGCGGAAACCGAATCGTTAGCGCTTGTTGCCGCTCTTGAAGTCGGATCCGAACATCCGCTCGCGCGCGCGATCGTCGAGAAGGGCAAGGCGGCCTCCGGCGCTTTAGCCGAGGTAAAAAATTTCGAAGCGCTCTCTGGCCTCGGGGTCAAGGGAGAGGTCAATGGACACGAACTCATGGTAGGAAACACCGCGTTGTTTAAAAAATTTGCCATTGATGTCAGCCGCGAACAGCCGCTTGTCGAAAAGCTCCAGCACGAAGCGAAAACAGTGGTCTATGCGGCCTCAGACAATACCTTGATTGCCATTATCGCGCTTGCCGATACCTTAAAGCCTCATGCCAAAGAAGCGATCCATGAACTCAAAAAAATGGGGAAAGAAATTATCATGATTACCGGCGACAATCCGCAAACCGCGGCAGCCATTGGCCGGGCATTGAGCATCGATCGGGTGCTCGCGGAAGTTCTGCCACAAGAGAAAGCGAATGTCATCAAACGCTTGCAAGAAGAAGGGAAAACCGTGGCCATGGTGGGAGACGGCATCAATGACTCTCCGGCTCTTGCGCAAGCCGATATTGGCATTGCGGTGGGTTCTGGCACCGATGTGGCAGTGCAGACCGGACAAGTTATTCTCGTAAAAGATGATTTACGCGATGTCGTAACCGCCATCCAGCTTTCCGGAAAAACAATCAAAAAGGTGTGGCAGAATCTTTTCTGGGCTTTCATCTATAATGTGCTTGCCATTCCCGTTGCGGCAGGGGCTTTGTATCCCAGTTATGTGTTTATTCACCCGATCTTTAGCTATCTGCCGAGCGGCTTTACCTTAAGACCGGAAATCGCCGGATTTGCAATGGCGTTTAGTTCGGTATCGGTCGTTGCCAATTCATTATTATTAAAGCGGTACACACCGCCTATAGAAAAAAAAGAAAACCATGAAAAAAATTGAATTAGCCATAGAAGGCATGCATTGCGGATCATGCGCCACCGGCATCCAAATGCTGGTCTCGCAGATGGACGGCGTATCTTCCATATTCGTGGACTACGAAAGCAAGAAAGGGACTGTTGAATTTGATGAGGCAAAAGTTTCTCGAGAACAAATCATAAAAGAAATAGAAGGATTGGGATATAAGGCGGTTTGAATTTTTACGTGATAAAAAAGTCTCTCTTTTTTAAGGAGAGACCTCGCGCGGGTGATGAATTTCGCTGAATATATTTATTTTTTCACCTAACACAATAAGAGGCCAGGCCGGATCCCAAAATCCAATGTGGGCGCTTCCGGGGTATTGGTGATGGACCGCGTGATTTCCTTCACCAAACGTGATAAGTGCCAAGAAAGGATTATTACGACTCGAACTTTTCTGCGTCGGACGCCCCTTGAGCTTCCAGCCGACCATATGCCCCAATGAGTTAATGGAGCAAATGAGATGCAGAATCGCGCACGAACGGATAGCGCCGGCAATCAATAAGGAATCAAACCCGTAAGAAAAAAATGACCACATGCCTTTTCTTAAGCCTATGACTCCTCCTAAGAAAAAAGGAAGAATAAACCCTGCCGTCACAATGAAGGCATGCCAACGATTTTCCCAGACAACATCTGCGTTTTGCAAATCCGCATGGTCACATATATGCTGGGGTGCCTGGTATTTCCAGAAAAGCCATCCCATGTGCGACCACCACGCCCCCGCAATACCTCCCGGATACGGCCAATACGGAGAATGAGGATCCTGAAATGTGTCGGCATGGGCGTGATGCGCGCGGTGGTTTGCAATCCACGAAGATGCGTTTTGCAATAAACCGGCAAAAAAAATTAATGCGCGGCGCACCACAAGAGAACGGCAGGAAAAACTTTTATGCGTCAGCATACGATGGTATCCCAAGGTAGTACCCAACGATCCGCCTATGGCAAATAGGGCCGCAAGAATGAAACTTTCTAAATAAAAACCTCTCACCCGTCCATACACAACACCGATCAAAAACCCCACATGAAGCGCAATCAACCCCGTCGCCGTAAGATAATCAAATGGTCTTTCATGTTTCACTTAAGTCCTCCTCTTCTTTGAAAAAAGAGCACACATTCTTTTTAAGGGTACCACAAGCAACACTACCGATCAATCAGACTTATCAGTAATGCCAAAAAAGAAAAACTCCCTTTTATGAGGGAGCTCTTCAGGGAACAGAGGGTTCCGGTCGGTGCAGAATTATCAACCTTATTTTTAGTATAGCTGATCGAGAAATAATGTCAATAGTAAACGCTTACAAGCCGATCATGTTGCCAAGAAACCAAAACATAACTCCTGCAATACCCCAAAGAGGAATACTCAAAAGACTTGAATAGCCATGAATAGAAAGATATAGGCAAGGTAAAAGCCAACATATGTGATAATGATAAAAATAAATCCTAAGACGAAGTGTTGAGACATGACACCATCGTACATCATCTATCAATCAGATTAAAATAGAGGATGACGAAAATTGCTTTAAGGCCATCCCGCCAGCCGATTTTTTTTCCTTCTTCGTAGGTGCGGCCATAGTAATTAATGGGCACTTCAAATACGCGCGCTTTTGATCGCCCGCCCGCCAAGCGGGTATGCGCCACGCGCGCGGTAAGCTCCGGCTCAATACCAAATCGTTTTGAACGCAAGCGATCCACAAACGACATGATCACTTCGCGCCGGAATGCTTTATAGCCAGTCTCCATATCCGTAAGATTTAAGCCCGTAAAAAGATTGGAAAGCATGGTGACGAATTTATTGCCGACTGCATTCCAAAAATAAATGGAACGCTGATACGTGCCGCGAAATCGCGAACCGTACACCACGTCGGCCTTCCCTTTTACAATCGGCTCAAGGAGCCGCGGATAGTCAGCCGGATCATATTCCAGATCGGCATCTTGAATTAAAATAATATCCCCATTTGCGCGTTTGAACCCTTCTTTAAGAGCAGCGCCCTTTCCTTGATTTTTTGCAAGATATATGATTTCTATGCCGCCTTCGCGGGCAAGCACATCGCGGGTGTTGTCCATAGAGCCGTCATCTATGACAATAATTTCTCTGTCTGCCTTACATCCAAACGAAGCCGCGCGCGCGGCTTTCAAAATTTGAGGCAGTGTTTTTGCCTCGTTATAAGCGGGGATAATGATGGACACTTTCATAATAGCATGTCTTATGGTACAACCATAGCATACTTTTATGAATATTTTAATAACCGGCGGGGCGGGCTTTATCGGCAGTCATGTAGCCGAATTCCTACTCAAAAAAGGGCATACCGTTGCCGCGTTGGACAATCTTTCCACGGGCAACCGCGTCAATATCGCGCATCTCTTGTCGCACAAGCATTTTCTTTTCAAAAAAGGATCGATCCTTTTTAAAAAAGATCTTGAGCCCCTGGTGACACGAGCCCATCATATCTATCACCTTGCCGCCGCGGTGGGGGTAAAATATATCGTAGAGCATCCGCTTGATACCCTGACGACCAACGTGGAAGGAACCAGAAATGTTTTGGAGCTGGCGGCAAAAAAGAAAATTCCCATTCTCATTACGTCTTCATCGGAGGTCTATGGCAAAAATGATAACCTGCCTTTTCGCGAAGATTCTGATCGCACCTACGGCTCGGCGTATAGCGAACGCTGGGGCTATGCGCTCTCCAAAGCGCTTGATGAATGCCTCGCACTCGCCTATGGGAGAGAAAAAAAACTGCCGGTCGTCATCGTGCGCCTTTTTAATA
>CAYHZD010000036.1:0-6879 GCA_964361035.1 uncultured Candidatus Saccharibacteria bacterium | reverse complement strand
TCGTCCTAGGATAGTCGCCACTTTGCTCAAGGTGGTCAGCTTTGTACGGATGGACCTCGAATACCGTACAGAGAGAAAGGAGAATATTATGAGCAAGAAAGCAAGCACGTACTTTCCCAACTATCAGTTACGACGTGGGATAGATCCGGTACGCTCGAGAGAAATCTCGTTCCCGCATGCCGGAATCTACTTCATAATGAAGATGCCCTTCTTTGGGGCAACGGAGACCCAGAAGGCGGCTCTGCAGTGGGCTGCCTGGAACATGCCTCCGGTCATCTGCGTGAAGCATGAAGCACCCGTCGCGCCAGACAGGAACGGTTTCAGTGACCCTGGCGAGCTCCATCGCACCTACTACCCGTATGCGATGGTGATTGCGACCCTCGAGTGCCTCGGTGAAGAAATGCCGCGGAAGATCAAGATTTACTTCTGCGACGTTGAACTTCACGAAGAGAACCAGTTCCAGCACAAGCACTCGCGGAACAAGGGGGTTTACATCGTCGCCCTGTAGGTCAACGCCTCGCACAGAGAGAAGTCTCGTACTTCATCTGGTGCGGGGCTTTTCTTTTGTGAATTTGAAAGAACAAAGAATTTGCCGCCAAAGAAAAATTGGAAATTGTTAAATCTCGCGGCGAAGCCGCTCCGAATTCGCGGGGGGATTTCTTCGCTCCGACGCAAGGTCGGAGCGAAATGCGTTCGGACTAATTCAAGAATACTGCGCATTATGAATTTTATTTTTGTAGTTTATTTTTTTGCCGGCATTATTCAAGATTTTTTGTTTACCCTTAGTTTGCGACTCGTGAACCGAAAACAACCCATAAAAGCAGCATCTGTCGCTTTTATGGATAATTTAGTAGGGACATATTTAGCTATACGATTTAAGCTCAAAGAAAAAAAGAATATCAATTAATTTTTATTTCTTAGCATGCGGATGAAATACATCGTGACTACAACAACTACTACGGTTATGATAATCGCGTAGAAAAATTTTACTATCAATCCATTTTGTTCAACGGGAAAAATATGAGGTAAATCATTCATATTTATAATATACACGATTCCCGAATCGCAGATCAATATAGTCCACCTCGTCTCTTCGCTCGCCTATTTCTTTTTCCAATATAAGCGCGAGATTTGCCGCGATATGTTCGTGATTGTCTTTAAGAGAGACCTTAATCTGCATCGCGCCCGGCCATCCAATCTCAAGCGTATCATCGTTTTTTAGCACAAATTGACCGAGATCGTAGAACTCTCTTACAAATGAAAGGAGGTCCTGCGGGGCTTGGTAAGGGGGGGAAATAATTGGGGGGGTTTCTCGCTCATCATATAATTTCGGAAATAATTTTCCCTCCAGCCGCGGTGCCTCCGCCACGACCATTCCATCACGATTCATATAATGGCAGGAGCTTGTTGCAGAAAGCTGAAATGAAGTAGGACACCAATAGAGCCAGCGCTCCTGCGATAATTTTTTTTCCTCCTCTCTCTGTAAAAATCTATCTAGAATACGCGGATAGGTAAAAAATGCTACGCTCCCAATCATCATCACCAGCAACCAATACCAAAGCCATCGCCGTTTTCTTTTCGTTTTTGTGATGCTTGATTCGTAATAATTCATGGTGTTTCATTTTTAATAATCCGCGCAATGAGTGGATTGATGCGTGTGACTACCTCGTAGTTGATGGTGCCGATACACTCTGCAATCTCATCGGCAGAAACTGATGCATCCATTAATATGACATCATCTCCCATGGTGGCGTTCTTTACGTCAGTAACGTCAACCATCATCATATTCATGCAGATATTGCCAACAATAGGCGCGCGTTTTCCTTTAATCAAGACAATCCCTTTATTCGAAAGGCGCCGATCGTAGCCATCCCAATACCCCACCGGTAGGATGGCGATGGTGGTGGGCCGCCTCGTACAAAATGTCCGATCATAGCCCACGGTCTCGCCCCTTTTGATCTCTTTGATTTGTACAACTTTTGTCTTCCACGTAAGCACAGGTTTTAAATTAATATTTTTGGTCTTTGATATTTGATTTTTGATTTCTCCTGATGGCCAAAGCCCGTACAAACCAATACCTGTTCGTATCATATCATACCGCGCCTCTGGATAGAGCAATGCTGCCGCGCTGGAAGCGGTGTGTCGCGAGGGATTTACGCCCTTTTTTTTAAAAAACGCGATTGTTTTTTCAAATTGTGCGATTTGTTCCCGCCAAAAAGAAGATTGTGGATCTTCCGTCTCGGCGAAATGGGTATAGACGCCCTCGATCCAGTCAGGATGTTTCTGAAAAAATGACATCGCTTCTTCTAAGGTGTCCAGTGGTATGCCCAATCGATTCGTGCCGGTTTCCACTTTTATATGTATACGCGGCTTTGCTGAAATATTGTTGAGCTTCCTTATCATTGCCAATAATTCTTTCGAATAAACTGAAAAACTGATATCGTTTTCAATTACTTCTTTCAGGCGCTCTGGCGGAATATAACCGAGAATGAGAATGGGATTTTTTGTATCAAGGGCGCGAATCGTCAGTGCCTCGTCAATATTGTCCACACCAAACCACATTAGAAATTCGGATTTAGAAATTCCTGAAGTCGCAAGAATTCTTGCGACTTCAGGCAATCCGTGGCCGTAGGCATTCGCCTTCACCACCGCCATCACGCGCGTCCGCCGGCTGGCGGATTTGCCGGCGAGCTTTTCAAACACCTCAAGATTATGCCGCAGCGCTGCCGCATCAATCTCCACCCATGTTTTTAGCGATGATTTCTTTCCCCACATATTTTTGCAACACCTCCGGCACCCGCACCGAGCCGTCGGCCTGTTGGTAATTTTCGAGCAGTGCAATCAAGATGCGCGGAGTGGCAATCGCGGTATTATTGAGAGAATAGCAGAAACGCATCTCTCCCTGGTTGTCTTTGTAGCGGATATTAAGCCGCCGCGTTTGGAAATCGTGGTAATATGAGGAGGTATGCGACTCGCGGTATCGTTGTTCGGAAGGAATCCATACGTTGATATCGTACGATTTCACATGCGCTCTTCCGAGATCGCCGCCGCAGACAGCCACTACCTGATACGGCAATTGAAGCGCTTGCACAATTTCTTCGGCATTTTTGGTGAGTTCTTCGTGAAGCGTTACAGTATCCTGATGATCTCGTTTGCTGATAATCAACTGCTCAATCTTGAAAAATTCATGAAGGCGATAGATGCCTTTTGTGTCCTTGCCGTAAGCACCTGCCTCTCTGCGAAAACAAGGCGAGAACGCAAGATATTTTTTTGGCAGATCGTGTTCTTCCAGTATTTCATCGGCATGAAACCCCATCAAGGGAATTTCGGCAGTGGCGGAAAGATAAAGATCGTCCTGTGTTTTAAACACATCCTCGCGCGCCTGCGGGAAATGGCCGGTGCCAAAAAGATTGCGCTCGCGCACGAGCGCAGGTGCCATCATCGGCTCATAGCCGCGGCCGCGAAAGTGCTCAAAAACAAATTGCCAGAGCGCAAATGAAAGTAACACTGCGTCATTTTTCAAAAAATAACCGCGAAAACCGGACACACTTGAACCACGTTCAAAATCAACTAAATCAAGTTCTCGCATAAGGGTGATATGATCTTTCGGCTCAACCCCGCCGCTGCGGGGTTTGCCTTCACCCCGACTCGAAGACGTCGGGGCCCATGTGCGAATCTCCTGATTGTCGGCATCCGACTCCCCTTCTGGCACCGAAGGATCCGGCATATTCGGCACGCCGAGCATCAGCGCATCAAATTGCGCTTCAATGGTTTTAAGTTCTTCTTCTTGCGCGCCTAACTCTTCTTTAAGCCCACGATTTTCGCCGATAAGCATTTCTTTCTGCGCAGGATCGGCGGCCGTACTCACCTCTTTGCTACGCGCGTTGAGTGAAGCGCGCTTTTCTTCCACCTCTTTGAGTAATGCGCGCCGCTTTTCATCGGCGGCAAGCAGATCTTCCACCTTAAAATCAACGCGTTTTTTTCTCGCCGCCTCGCGGATGAGATCCGGGTGTTCTCGTATAAATTTGATGTCCAACATAACAAGACCAGCATAACAAAACGCTCCCCGTTAGGGAAGCGGCAAAAAAAATTATGAGGTCAGGTCAAACGTATAATAAATCCTCTCCTGATCCTCTCGAACGGCTTTATATCCGATCTTTCGATAGAGTGCATGGGCCTCAACGCGCGATCGGCGGCTGTGGAGCCCTAAACGTTCAAGCTTAAGCAAACGCGCATTTTCTATAATCAGCGTATTGAGTTTTTCGCTGATGCCGCTGCCTCGGTACGCTTGATCGGTTACTACCTTCTCCACCATGGCAAAGTCATCACGATTATCAGGCCAATCAACGCGCGCCATCGCCACAATGGCGCCTTTGCCGTCTATGCGCGGGCAGGAAACATCTCTTGCCACAATCAATTCTGATTTCCCATGCAACGCAAGATTCGCATTTCTTGTCAGAGGTTCCTCGTCCGGCGAAAGCTGGGGGAGCAGCTTATTCACGTCTGCGAGATCCTCTTGACTTAAAGGAAAACTTACCCAATTACATTGTACAAACCCCACGTCCTTCATACGCTTCATTGCCATTCCTCCTCTCTGTTTTTTATTATTTTAACAGAAGATTGAAAAAAATGCAAAATTCCTGTTGGTGGACCTAGGGAGAATCGAACTCCCATCCCCCGCGTGCAAAGCGGGTGCTCTACCACTAAGCTATAGGCCCGTTTATCGTTTTCTCCTTTCTAACGCATTTGCGATCAAATGGTCAAGAAGCTGCGGGAATGACAAGCCGACTGCGGCGGCGGCTTTGGGAAAAAGCGACTCTTTAGTGAGACCGGGCAAGGTATTTACTTCCAGTACATATAAATCAATACCGCGCAGGATCATATCCACGCGCGAATAATCGCGGCATCCCAAGGCGGTATGCGCCGCAACAGCGGTCTCCCTTATTTTTTTAAGCATGGCGTCAGAAAATTCCGCCGGACATATCTCGTGGGTGCTGCCGTCGTATTTGACTTGATAATTAAAAAAAGAGGCCGTATCCGGCGGGCAGATTTCTATGGGCGGAAGCGCGAAATGTTTTATGCCGTTGAAATGTTCTAAAACACCGCACGTTATTTCCCTCCCCTTGATATATTCTTCGGCGAGCGCCTGGGATCCGGTTGATGATTCGTCACGTTCACAAGCCAAACGAAGCGCTTCGGCTAATGCGTCCGCATGGCGGGCAATCGAAACGCCCACCGAAGATCCTGCCGCAACCGGCTTTACTACCCATGGCGGTGACATCCGCCGAAAAACTTGTTGGGCGAGATCATCATATGGTTCCTCTCCATACCGGCGGACCATCATCGCGCGCGGCATCAACAAGCCCCTTTTGCGCAATATATTTCTTGCAATACCTTTATGAAATGCGGCGGCAGAGGCAAAAATACGGGAGCCGTTATACGGCATCTGATGATGTTCTAAAATCTGTTGGACTTTGCCGTCTTCGCCAAAAGCGCCGTGCATGGCGTTGCATACCATATCTATGTGCATAAGCGCATCGCCCGGATTGCACCACACGCGTTCATTGCCATAGAGCCAATGCCCTGCTTTGGTAATTACAATCGGGATAGTGCGATATCGTCCGCTCGCCTCAAGCGTCCTTACTATATTGCTTCCCGTCATGAGCGAAACATCATGCTCGGCAGAAGGCCCGCCCATCAGCACCCCCACCGTCGGTCGTATGGTCATATACCTTGTTATACGCTTATCCTATCACATTCGTTACGTAATATGCTATGTAACAAAAAAGGCAGAAAATCTGCCCTACTCTCTCACCGTAATTTCATACTCTTTTTTATCTTTTTTACTGCGAGAACGCTCCACAAAATAGCGATTATCTTTGTCTGCGTCTACCCACGCCTCCATCAAACCCACTGCTTTTGAAAGAGCAATCATTCTATCGCATTTGAGATGTTGCGCAATTTTGTCGACGACGGCAGTAGTATCAGCAGGAAATGAACACGTAAACTCTTTTTTGCTTATCTCTTCAATCCACTTATCGAGTTCTACAAGCGCCCCCGCAGCAAATAATTTTGCATTTTTCGCCCGTAACCCACAGCGTTCTGCTAATGCTATAAACGCAACGCGCAAACTTTCTCTTGTATCTTTTTCTTTTTCTGCTTGAACGATCGTAGAAAGTGTCCTCAAAAATTAATCCCCTCCTCCAATACTTTTTTCTATATTAGCACATTTGCTACCCAGTACCAACGAAAAACTATAAAATCAGATGCTTCGTAAATCCGAGTTTGCATAACTGTTCATATGCATTCCAGACTTCATCTGGTATTTCTTGATAAATCTGAAATCCTTTTGCGGGATAGAGCCTGATGCGCTGTAAATCGCCTACCATAATATTAATCACATCGTTTTTTGAAATTGTTTCGGTGGGATACTCTGCAAACGATATCTGCGGCGAAGTAACAATACAATCCATTTCTGGCCATATTTCTTTTATGGTAGCATAGGTTCTGCGCTCCATATATGGTTTTTGCACCGCAATGATACTTTTGATATTGATGTATCTTTCTTCTAGAAGCTTTTTGGTAAACGCGACATTTTCGCCCACGTTTTTTGCTTTGTTTTCTATCAAAATCCTTTCTTGAGGAACACCCATCTTCATAACAATATCCGCAAAGACTTCGGCTTCTGGTTTTTTCCAGTTGGTCGCGAGTAAATCATTCTCATGCGCAATACCGCCTGAAAACAAAACGATTGGTGCCCATCCCTCAAGAAACAATCGCGCGCCCTGTTCCGCAACGCGTGTATCGTGACTTCCTAATACAAAAATACAATCTGCCTTTCGTAGTTCATGATTCATATGATGGTAATCCCACACAATG
>CAYHZD010000035.1:0-7332 GCA_964361035.1 uncultured Candidatus Saccharibacteria bacterium | reverse complement strand
TGATCATGCGCAGTGGCCCACTCAAGAGAGCGATGATACGCCACGCGGGTTTATTGTTCCGTAAAGATGATGGGGTATGATAATGCACGAAAAAACAAACAAGCATTCCTCTTTTTCTTTACTTCTTCCATTTTCTGTTCTTTTTCTCTTCGTTTTGGTTCTCTTTCTCTCTGAAGCACCCAATCGCTTACGTAAAGAAAACCCGGCAGAACATCCTTCTTTGTCTCAAGGAAAACAAACATATTTCATCCAAAGCAATCCTCAATCTCCCCGTTTTATCAAAGCTGTTATTGATCCTCTTGATGTAAGGGTGGGTGATACACAAACCATGGAGGTTGAACTCGAAGACATCGAAGCGCCGATTGTCTCGGTTGCCGCACACATTGAAACAGACACCGGCACCACCACCCAAATGCTTGCGTTGAAGGAAGGCAATGCCTCCAAAGGTACGTGGGGAGGATCATGGATCGTCCATGACACCCATTCTAAAACCTATCGCACGATCTTTGTTGCTACCAATACGAAAAATGAAACTTCTTCCATCACCCTTACCTGGACTGATCCCTGCGTTCCACCCATGGGAGGCGATTGGACGCTTGACGGAAACTGCGGCATCTCTGGGGTAAACGGATTAGATAACGGCAACTTCACGGTTTCAACCTATACCTTAACCATCAATGCCGGAGCAACGTTTGTCTGGAATCCGGGAAACAGTATGAATATTACAAATGGCGCTATCGCAATCGCGGATACCGCCCAGCTTAAGAAAACATATCTCTGGATGCAGGAGGGAGATGGAGACGGATATCCAGCCAATACCACCCAAAGCGCTTCAGACACCGCACCCTCCGGCAGTCATAGGCGCCGTTATCAAGTGAGTACTATAAGTAGTACCGACTGCAATGATGGAGATGTGAATGCATGGAGGATGAGGTATGGGATATCGAGTTGCCAAGCAACAGGACTAACCTGTGTAGGGAATCAGGCTGGTTATTATGATACGAATTATTTTCGCGTATTTGTTTCGAGCACCTTTCATTTAGGCGATCTGTGGGAGTGGAATAGCAGTAAATTTAATGGCGAGTATGGGGGATCAGGCAAAAAAGGAGTGGGTGCGGCCGATGAGATTTGCAATAAACTTGCCCAATGGGCAGGGCTTCCGGGTACGTATACATCGTGGACTTCTTCTTCTCCTTCTTCACGGCCGCAAGATCGGGGTCTTGCCACCTGCGCCGCGGCGGGCACTAATAGCGTGGGGTGGTTTCGTGTGGATGGAACAACGAATATTGTGTACAATTGGAATCATCTTACGCGGAAATTGTTTTTTCATCCGAGCGGATATTGGGTCAGCGATCTGCCTCTCAATAACCCCATTTTAAAAAATGAGTTCGGACAAGATGGAGGCGTTGGTGTCCGTACCGGGACAGACAATTTCGGTTCGGCAACTTCGAATAACTGCGAAGGATTTACGTACCAATGGGACAGTCGTTCCGGTTCCGTGGGGAGTGCGGGCCAGACCAACATTTCGGATGGAAATCCGTCATGGTCAAACTGGCAGGATATTGGATGCGGCGCTCCCTATAATCTTTACTGTTTCCAGAGCGCTCCGTAAAGATTAAGCCTATTTTTCACTTTTCGTTTTACGTTTATCAAGATGTTCGATCGCCCGCTCGGTAGCAATGCGTCCTCGGGGGGTACGCTCGATGAAACCAAGACGAAGGAGATAGGGTTCATATACTTCTTGGATGGTATCGGGATCTTCGGCCGTGGCGGCGGCAAGCGTGGAGAGACCCACCGGGCCTCCATTGAATTTATCAATAAGAACGGACAAAAACCGGCGATCTTCGGTTTCCAGGCCTGCTTTGTCAATACCAAGGAGATCAAATGTTTTTTCTACAATATCCGGCGTGATCATATTTTGATCAGCAACATGCGCTACATCGCGACAGCGTTTCAAAAGCTGATTGGCAAGGCGCGGGGTCAGCCGTGACCGTTCTGCGATCATCGCAAGCGCTTGCGAGTCCGCTCCTACTTCAAGTTGGGCAGCTGATTGCGCAAGGATCGCCTCAATTT
Organism: uncultured Candidatus Saccharibacteria bacterium; assembly: GCA_964361035.1. Classification (GTDB taxonomy): domain Bacteria; phylum Patescibacteriota; class Minisyncoccia; order Ryanbacterales; family CAYHZD01; genus CAYHZD01. The sequence goes on along the minus strand of CAYHZD010000035.1, from coordinate 5,259 downwards.
CTTTTTCCGTGTAGAATTCAAGGCGAAAGATGCCGCCGGCAAAACGGGTGCGGAATGGTTGGGAGAGAAGCGCGATGCGCGTGGTGGCGCCGACAAGGGTAAACGGCGGCAGATCAAGTTGAATGGTGCGCGCCGATGGTCCTTTTCCTACGATAATATCAAGGGAGCGATGTTCCATGGCCGGATAGAGCATCTCTTCGACGGTTTTATTGATGCGGTGAATTTCGTCAATAAAAAGAATCTCGCCGGGCGTGAGATTGGTAAGAAGGGCGGCAATATCGCTTGCGCGCTCTAAAACAGGGCCCGACGTGATTTTGATCGGGGTGGCCATTTGGTGGGCCACCAGATGGGCAAGCGTGGTTTTACCCAGGCCGGCGGGCCCATAGAAAAGAATATGCTCAATCGGTTCTTTGCCGCGTCGGGACGCGGCGCCCATCAAAATTTCAAGCGCTTTCTTTACGGTTTTCTGGCCGATATACTGATCCCATGCGCGCGGGCGCAAAAGTTGTTCAGATCCGTCCCGCCGCGGGGGAGAAGAGGGAGTTGACTCTTTGTCCATAATTTGTTATTATATACTCTGAACCCGTCAGACGGGTTATGTCTCGTTTTCAGAGGTCTCTAGGCAATATAAGGTTTTCCTTACGTAAGGGCTTCTTCTAGCCTCGGATGGGATGGTTTTCCCGCTTGATCGGGAAAGTACTGGCCCATTCCTCGAAGAGTCCGTATATCCCTTCGCTCATTGGGGGGATCATTGCCTAGAGGCTTCTGCGTGCGAAATCTATTTTTAAAGCGAAACGCGCTATCTTTCTAACCTGCCACTCGTTTCAATTCTTCAAGAGAGGTGATCCCTTGAAGGACTTTCAAAATACCGTCCTGCTGCATGGTAAGCATACCCTGCGCGAGCGCTTCCTGGCGGATGCGCGCTTCCGAGGGCATTCCCAAAATCAATGTTTCAATCGCGTCGTTGATGCGAAATACTTCAAAAATGCCCACACGGCCTTTCCATCCGCGGCCGCCACAGGCAGGACAATTTGATGTTTCATTTGCTTCGTAGATGACAAAAGATTTTTTTTGGGGTTTGTACGCCTTAGGCATATTTTTTATTTCTTCTTCAAGAAAAGCGCGTTCTTCTGCGCTCGCTTCTTTTTTTATTTTACACGTCTCGCAAAGCCGGCGCACGAGGCGCTGGGCCATTGTGAGATTAATGGCAGGTGCGATAATATTTGGCTTTACGCCAAGATCAATTAAGCGCGGGATAGTGGCGGGCGCGTTGTTGGTGTGCAGGGTAGAGAAGACCAAATGGCCCGTCAGCGCCGCATGCAGCGCGGTTTGCGCGGTGTCCAGATCGCGGATCTCGCCTACCATAATCACGTCCGGATCCTGCCGGAGAATGGAGGCAAGGCCATTGGCGAAATGATAATCTTTGCTTGTGTCTACTTGCGTCTGGGTAATACCGTCCAGATGATATTCCACCGGATCTTCAATGGTGATAATTTTAATTTTTGAAGATCGGACATGTTTTAAGAACGCATAGAGAGTCGTCGTTTTGCCGGAACCGGTAGGGCCGGTAGTGAGAATCATGCCGTTCGGTTTTTTAATTTCTTCAGCCATCAGAACGCTGATGTGCGGATGCATACCTAAATCGTCAAGTTGTAAGGTAATTGTGCGCGGATGCAGGATACGCATCACTACTGATTCTCCGCCGGTGCCGGGAATCACCGAGGTGCGCACTTCGATATTGTTTGCTAAGGCGCGAATCGTGAATCGCCCTTCTTGCGCGCGTTCATGAATATTTAATTTTAGCTCGGAGATGAGTTTTATGCGTGAAAGTATGAGCCCATAGAGAGGCATCGGAAGCGCGGCAACATCATATAAAATGCCATCCAAACGCAGACGTATTTTCGCGTTTGTTGCCTCGGGCTCCAGATGCAGGTCGGATGCTTCTTCACGCACCGCCCAGGCAAGAAGCAATTCAAATATATGCGACACCTGGCGGGGATCGGTGGAAGCGGAAAGGCGGGTAAGTTCATGCGCCCAATCAACCAGTTTTGTTTCTGAAATATCGATGACTCCTTGCTCTACCGGCGCGCTCGGCGTGCCTTCGCGGTAGCGTTCCCAAACAAATGCAAGGCCTTGCGGAGAGACCAAAAAAAGCTCCAGCGTAAAACGTTGCTTAAGTTTTTCTAAGATTGCTTGCGCTTCTGGCGTGTCGGGGTTGGAAAGAGCCACGCGCAGTTTTTTGCCGATGCGTTCGATCACCGCAATGTTCGCATGGCGCGCTTCTTCCTCGGCAATCAGCTGAAGCGCATCACTCTCGATGGACGCATGCGTAAGATCAAGATACGGAAGCCCGCGTTTTTGAGCTAAGTATCGTATCAAATCTTCTTCTTCTCTGCGTTTGAGAGAAGCAACAAATTCTTCGTTGTTTTTATTGGGCATGGTTATCCCCGGCTCGCCTTTTGTTTAGGCGGCTGCCTCTTTCAATAATCGCCTTATTTTAAACTCTGCTTCCGTAAAATTGGTGAATAGGGGCGGAATGATGAAATAGTCACTTGCCGGTTGCGTGCCGAGCGCGTGGGCAAAGCGCATAAGCGCATGCTCATCCGGCGAACTTACCAGCCCGCCGATTTGCTCGGTTTCCTTTTCCTGCCAAAGGAAGATGGTAAAGCGCGTGGGCGGCATCAGATCTTGCCACAAAGGAAGGAGCGGCGGGATATAGGGGGAGGTGGTGTCGGTTTTGGCAAAATCTTCGCGTGAGATAAATGACCACATGACCGGTCCGACCGCGGTCGGACTAGGTTCGGGGCGCGCGCGCAACATGATGCGCGCTAAAAGTTTAAGGGGGGCAAGCCCCATTTTTTCTTGCGAAACCGTAAGCGAAATAATCTCGCCATCTTGCTCAAGCGGAAAATCATGCAATATACGCTCTTCTTGATCTCGGGAGTGAAATCCAAGGGTGAGCACGAGCGACGAGCGCGGGTAGGCCTCTTCAAATTGGAAGTATTCGGGTGCAAGCGGCGTTTGGGGATGTAAGAAAATCTTGAGTTGGTTGTTCTGCGTTTCGTATTTGAGTGAATCAATAGGATGGTCGGCGGTGTTGATGGTGATGGTAAATTCTTTTTTTGGCTCTTCCGGGCGCGGAAAAAGCGAATGCCAGCGGTATTTGAGTGTTTCTTCGCCGCCCACCAGAAAAACCTTCTCACCGATTTTTTCGGCCAATGCCAGCGCGGCAAGATAGGTCTCTTCGTTGGCGTGACGCGGGATTACGAGCGCCACACGATCGGCACGATCAATCTTTTCCTTAAGCGAGACGGCGTCAATGGTCATAAATTCTTATTAGTATCCCTACCCTATTATTTTTTTGTATTTCGGGCAATATTGACACCAGTATTTTAATATGGTATTATTGGTTTTGATGGAATTTTTTACAGTAATTTGAAAAGAAAGGAGGGAGGATGGACGTAATCGGCGATATATTCGGCGTGGCGATAATTATCGCTTGTTCCGCCTTATTACTTTACTTTTTTGCCTTATGGAACGGCATCAAAAGGGCCGACCGAGGAAGGCAAAAAGTTTTTGACGCACGTAAAGATGCGCGAGAGGAGGAAGAAACATGAAAAAGATTGTTGCAATTTGGTTTGTTATAACTATTGGATGTCTTCTGATAATAATCCTGGGCGGTTCTTTGATGGTATTTGCCCACAGAATTGCTAAAATGAATGCCACGATCGTCAAGCTCAAAGCGGAGATTCATCAACACCACCTTGCTTGGGATGTAATAAATAGCGGATATGATGGTCGCGCTGTAGTCCCGAAGCGCGTGCTCTATCCTGACGGTCCCAATGACCACGTGAGGGATTGGGAATTTCCTAAAGGATTGCTTGTAATAGAAACGGCTGATGGCTGGCATTATATTGTTGATCCTGATGAGGTAACAGCTTTTGCCCCATTAGGCAGTTTGGGAGGTGACAGATGAAAAAAATCATTGCTTTGCTAGTTGTCATTTGTTTTCTGGTTGCCGCGATGCCGCGGCCGGTATATGCGGGTAATGGTAGTAAGCTTGCCGCTATTGGTATTGTCAGTGGGCTTATTGCTGGTCTTGTGTGGCTTTCGGGGAGGAGGGACCAGAACATTACTCAAGATAATAACAAAACCCAAAACGAAATGCATAAGCGTGAAGAAGCTACAACTCGTTTGTTGGGGGCACCTAAAGCGATGGGTGGACCGGGGGTCGTGGAAGTCAGCGGCGGCGGCATTGAGGGCGGTAAAGTGAGTTGGAACCGCTACCCGCCGCAGCCGACCACACTCACGGAAGCAAAAGAGTACGGCTTTCTTCAAGCAGCGCAACCTGCGCAACCGACGATGCCGCACAAGACGGATGGCAACGATGGCGGCAAAAACTCCTTTTGGCAAGCTGGCTATAATGCGGCGCAAACGAAGCAACAAACCACTTGTACGGGGAGTGATTACTCGGATTACTGCGAGGGTTATCGCGCAGGCGAAAGGAGGTAGACATGGTAAAGTTTCTTGTTGGTATGATTGTTGGGGTCGGCGCTACTATCCTTTTTTTCTCGTGGAGCGTGGAAAGACCGTATTATCATCCTCCTCTTACTCGTGTCGAAAAGAGGATTGTGCCGATCCGGATCCAATATTACCATCAGCCGTATTCTCCATACGGATACGGCGGAGGATTTTCGGAAGAACAGCTTGGTGTGGATCGCGGTTTGCCGTATTTGCAATCCGATCAAAACGGGTTTGCATACGGCCGCACGCCATCGCATCAGACAATTCGGTCGCGGTGGGGATATTCTGGCAGTTATTATCTTTATTGGAATAGCTGGAATAGAAGAGATCGTGGTGTTGACCGCGGTTTACCGCATCTTGAGCTTGATGGGAACGGGGTGCGATACTATCGCGCCCAATCGCGACCTTACTAAATTGAAAGGAGGGAATCATGGGATACGATGGACGAAAAATTGCGGAGTTAAACCGACTACGCGTAGTTGGTGGCTACGAAGTCAGAAAATTTTGGACGGGACCGAGAGTGGCGTTTGCAATAACTGCCCTGCTCGTGGCCATCGGTCTTCTTCTTTCTCTTCTTATTTCAGTTTGACCCAAACCTGGTTTGGGCCATCGCGCGCTTCGACTTGAATGTCGGAGCGCTTTTTTTATGTCACACAAAAAAGTGTAATTCTTGCTAAAATAATAGACTTGCCCCTAAATAGTATCTATGAGAAGATGCATCCATTAGCAATAATG
>CAYHZD010000034.1:4606-7541 GCA_964361035.1 uncultured Candidatus Saccharibacteria bacterium | reverse complement strand
AATCACATTAGGTGGCGTTTTGCCTTCGAGGGCGGCGATAATATTCTCTGCGGCAAGCGCGCTCATGGCTTGACGGGTTTCTTCGGTGGCCGAGGCAATATGGGGGGTTAAAATCACATTTTCTAATGCCACAAGGCCGGAGGCAAGTGCGGGTTCGTTTTCAAAAACATCAAGTGCCGCGCCGCGAATGGTGTGATTTTTGAGCGCTTCAACGAGTGCCGCTTCATCAATCACCGACCCGCGCGAGGTGTTTATGAGGTAGGCAGTCGGCTTCATCATGTTAAGGCGTTCGGCATTTATCAAATGGCGCGTTGATTCAAGAAGAGGCACATGAAGCGAGACAAAATCCGCTTCTTTGAGTAAGTCCTCCAATTCCTCTTTATATTCGGCTGCGAATTCCCGCTCAAAATCCTCATTCTTTTTGATATCGTGGTAAATAATTTTTGCGTCAAATCCGCGCGCGGCGTGATGCGCCACTCTGGAGCCAATTCTGCCCAACCCCACGATGCCGATAGTTTTGTGGGATAAGTCGGTTCCGAGCAAAAGCAACGGCTCCCATCCCTTGAATTTCCCCGCGCGCGTGAAGTGATCCGCTTCGGCCACGCGATGGGCGATAGCAAGCATCAAGGCAAAGGTATGTTCCGCAACCGTATCGGTCAAAACATCGGGCGTATTAGTTATCATAATCCCCCGCTCCCCGGCCGCCTTTACATCCACATTGTCAAACCCCACCGCGTAATTTGCCGCAATTTTTACTCCGCTCTCCTTCGCCGCCTCCAAAACCTCCGCATCAATTTTATCCGTAAGCAAACAAAGCAAGGCGTTATAGCGATCCTTTTTCAAATACTCAATAAGTTCCTCTTTAGAGAGGACTCTATCGTGAGGGTTTACGGTAATTTCGCAGCCCTTTTCTTTAAGTATAGCGATTCCTTTATCAGGAATTTGTCGGGTGATGAGGATTTTCATAAATTATCCTTTTGATTCGACACAACTAATGTTATCGAAATTTCGATTCAATTTTACGGTTGGCAAAAATTCGTTAAGAAAGAATCCTTTCGCGCGTTCAAACTGCTCCCTTTTATCTTCTGTGGATATTACTATGCAACTATTCTCCGTTGTGTTGCAGACCCCAACTACGACGCCTTCTGTCTCCAACCGGGAATCACCGTCGTAGCACTCGTAGCACCCTCTTTGAAAAAGAGCCCCATTGAAACCGTTTATTGATAAATCCTTTATCTTCTGTCCTAGCAGATAAGTGGCATTCCTAATAGCTGACTGACCGATCTGATTACAAGACCTTCTACCTAATGCAATTTTTATATTATCCCCGATTTGTAAACTCAATAAAAGCGGAGAAAATGAATCATAAAGGCCATAACTGGCTCTTGCCGCGGTGTTTTCGTTCAGCTTAAAATTTGGCGGATACTTGAACTCAAGGCCGGATTTCTCATCACGATACGTTTTCCAATCAGCGGCCTCATCTTTTGCTTCAGTGGCGACTATTCCATACTCACGAAGCGTACTAGCCTCTCGGATCATTTGCACGCGGCCGCTCTTGATACAAAATGTTAGAGCGTGGTCATCCATAACACCGATAACATTTGATTGAGAACAAATATCAAATTCTGGATATTTTTTAAAATATCCGCGCATCGAAACGATCGTTGGAGATTCTTGATTAAACTGATACTGTTGTGCTTCTAATTTTTGACGAACACGTTTAATCGCCTCGTCTTTATCCATGTTGCCACAACACTCACTCGCTTCAAGAGCCCAAGTTATTGGATTTCCTAAAAAATTAGAAATAGCATCATAATCTTTCTCTACTAATGCTGTTACTAACTTTTGTTCATCAGTAATTCCAACCTCTGTGCCTTTCGTCATTTTAGATTCGAATGGTTTTAGAACTTCTTTTTCAGGCTGTATAAACATATACCCCGCGCTCCCCGCCAAAATGAGGAGGGCTAAAATAACAAGAATGTGAATTGTGCTGATGCCTTTTTGCATGGTTATAGTGATGATTGTTTCTCAAGAAAATCGTTAATGTAGCTGAGATATTCTTCGTATTGATCAATATTTGCTTTAACGTCATCCACCATTTTTTTAATATCAACACGGCCGTACTTATGCACAATCATATTACGCAATCCCACCGAAGGCGCAATCTTCATGGCAAATTCCATGGGGATAATTTTATGCTCGCCAAGAATAGTGAACGTGCTTTGATAGTCGTCCGGTACATGAAAATCCGATTCTGCAATGATGTGCGTGTTGATATCGATGGCGGTATCCACTATGAGTTGAAAGATACGCTCAACATTTCGTAATTTTGATTTTTCTTCAATAATTATACGCGATTCCTCACGCAAAAACGGCTTGAGTTCTTCATAATAACCCGCGAGGTCATGCATTTTGCTTTTTATAAGTTCAACGTCAATCATGATATTGTCGCAGGTGCACGATGAAGAATGCGATTAAGTTGTTGATCGCGCATACGAAAAAGCCGCTGCGCCTCCATATAACGCTTGTAGGCATAGATGCGAAACTGCGCGAAAAGATGCCGTTCTTTCTCGTAAAGCATCATGCAACGCTCAGCTATCTTTTTAAGTAATAATGGCGACGCATTATGGAGATTAACAAGATCAACCGTGAGTGTTTGAAACACTGGCATTAAATCAACAATGAGGCTGCTTTCTTCCATAAGGGCAAGGGGGCGCTCGCTTAGATACGCCACATCATAATCGCTTTGCTTATGCGTTTTACCCGTAGCCTGCGAACCAAAAAGCAATACCAGTGAAAGCTGGTATTTCTCGGCTATCGCGACAATGCGTTGCCGCATTTCCGGTTCATTAAATCGCTCTTGATATTCACCCATGGCACAAGCATACCACATCCGCCAATTTTATTCCATTATCGGGAATCTGTCGGGTGATAA
>CAYHZD010000034.1:0-4506 GCA_964361035.1 uncultured Candidatus Saccharibacteria bacterium | reverse complement strand
TCTAAAAATACAATATCAATTGTCTTGAAATTGCTCATATCAAAAACGTCCGTAAAAACATCAAATAGTTTATTGTATATCTCGGTAATACTGCCCTTGACCAATGCTTTATCAGTCATCACCACTCCCACATCAATATCACTTCCTTCGCCCGCCATTCCCTCGGCATACGAGCCGAAAAGATATACTAAACCCACCTGAAGTTCTTTCAGTTGTTCAACAGGAAATTCTTTTTTGATTACACTCAATTCCATATTGACCTTATCGTAACATAAAAATGCCTTAAAAACAAATCTCCCTATCAGGAATCCGTCGTGTGATGAGGATTTTCACTTATGAAATAAGTTATTTGATAAATCGAAGGCTGGCAACGATTTCTTTAAATAAAGGATCATCAAGTGGATACATTAACCAATAAATATTACTACCCTCTAAAATCCATATTGTTCTATTTTCGGGATAAATGAGGAAACCGCCATTTTCATCTCTATATCCATGATTTACGGTGAATTCATATGCTTCTCTACCATCAATAATGCTCTTTTTTATTTGACTTGTTGTGTAACCAGCATCTCGACTTACGTTGTATTTTGCTTCCGCGTACTGCTCCAGTGATGTAATATTTTTTCTTTCTGCAACACGGATATTGATACGTTTTTTATGAGTAATACCATTGCTGGAATCAACCACAAGCGGAGATTCGGGGTCCTGGATAGATATATCTAATGCCATTGCCGGATCTTGTATGCCAAAGTGATTACTCAACACTTGATACTCTTCGGGATAGCTGATCTCGTAGCCGTATGTATTTACTAAATGTGCCCAATCAGGATGAGGAGACGATGACGGAGTGAAAAGAGATTCTGGAATAACCATATCCGAGGATGATGGTACAACAATTGGCCCTTCTGATGTAGTAGAGATATAGTACACATACCCCACACTCCCCGCCAAAATGAGGAGGGCTAAAATAACGAAAATATAAATTGCGCCGATGCCTTTTTGCATATTCATAGGATTATTCTACTATATCTTTAATCTTTGGGAAAATCTCGGCGTAATACGCGTCGTCAATGGGAAAATTTAATTCACTAAATTCTATGCGGAAATCTTTATCGAAAGCGACACCAAGAGCCGCAATCACATACGTGCTTCGCTCAACATCAGAAACGCCATTGTTTTGGAAAGAGAAAAATTGGGCGAGCCCGTTCTCGAACGCTTTGGCGAATTTGAGATAGTTGTGCCAGCCATATGTTTCTCCATACAGTATCATTTTATAATCCAACGTTTGACTGGTCAAAACATTTTGCTCGTCAAATTTTTTACCTTGCGAAATATAAAGCTCGTATTGCTGTTTTTGGAAATTTCTGCCGTTGGCGAAATCGTAATTTAAGCTCTCGATTGTTTTTCCATCGATCCCGAACGCCTGCTGATTTTCAAGAATATTATGATAGGTGTAAAATGCGCTCAACACCGCTAAACTTTCCTGCAAAAACGGACCTGGAACCGCAAGCGTATTGTACCATCCGCTTGTGCCGCCAAAAAAGTTATGCCCTTGCTCGTGCGCCATCACTTCCCATCGCGGATTACCACCATTCAAACCTGGAAAAGCAGAATCGCCCAACCTGATACCGTTAGGTATGGTAGATCCATATACTGGAGAATCGTATTCTATCCTCGCAAAAATATAAGGAGCACTGCCGTCATGCATCTTCTTTAAACTCACATATTGAGCGCTAGCAACTTTTATCATTTGTTCCCGAGACACAATTGATTCGTTAAAAAATCTTTCCGGAAAATTATAGAATTCCGAATAAATTTTTATCTGTGAAGGGGACGACGGCGGAGTGGGTGGCGGTTCAGGCAAAATAGGAGGCGGAATTGGCGGCAACGCGGGTTTTACATCACGAGGCGGTTCTGCTTGCAGCGTCGGAGGGACTGGATTTTCAATCTCGGCTAAAGGCGGAGGCATGATATCCTTTTTTTCTTCGAGAGACGTCTCCGATTGCAGTTGTTGTTGCACGAACGGCTCTTTTTTAACAATAAGTTCCGGAACTTTCGGAGGCACAACAACAAAAACATATACCGCACTCCCTACTAACACGAGAAGTGAGATAGCGACCAAAAGCTCTAAAAACGCAAATCCCTTCTTCATGAGGTCATATGTTATCCACTGATCCAATTAAATCAATGCCTCTTTAACGTGTTCCGCGATAAATACATAAAACGGATCGCGATTGCCGCGGTCGGCGATTTCAAGTACTTCAAGATACCGCCGCCGCTCCTCCATTTTTATAATAATAGGCGGATAATCGGAACGCATCAGGATTAAATTCGTAAGCAATCGCGCCCCGCGTCCATTGCAATCATCAAAGGGATGGATGCGAGTAATTTCATAATGAATGAGGGCGGAAAGTTCTACCGGATGCATCTTCCCTTCCTCCATTGTAATCATCTGTATTAGTTTCTCCATCTCGCCCGGCACCTGCAACGGCTCAACATAATAATGAATCTCGCCGGAAAGGGTCAACACATGGTTTGGCTGTGTTTTATACGCTCCGGGATTGATTTGCCGCATAACCTGTTTTCCTTCCGCTCCCATTGCCGGCCGTTCCGTGATGCCTTGGTGAAGCAGAGCGTTAATATCTTTAATAATTCCTTCTGTAATTGGTTTTTCTTTTTGCGTAATGGTTTTCAACCAATCAATGGCTTCGGCGTGGTTGCGCGCTTCAAGATAATCAATGAGCGGCTTTCCTTCCGCGGTTAAGCCCTCGCGTAAATAAAACGCGGTCTCGCCGAGCGTAAGCGAATTGCCTTCTAGCGCATTTGAGTTGTAGGTCCATTTTGTCCGCAATTCCTCATATCGCGCCGCACGCTCTTCATCCGAAAGTGGCCGTCGCGCACGATACGCGGCAAAAAGCTCGTCTATTTCACGCAAAATTTGTTGAAATTGTTCCATACTTTGATGTGATTACTATATCAAATTCCGCCGAAAAAAGAAATATATCTATTCACCTATCAAAAATATGTCATTTCTTTCCGTAAGGCGTTGAATCAACTAATTCGGCAATGCCGTCGCCATCCACATCTATCCACCCTAATGTTCGCTGAAGTTCCACTCCAATCAAATTAAAATGATCCACCATTTCATAAACTCCATCCTTGTCTATATCTTTCAATCTGCGGTTGCCTTCAAGACCCGCTAAACAATCGCCACTAAGACTTTTTTCCTTAACCAAACCCTGTGGTTCCGACCCGATAGTAACCTGCAACGCTTTCGGAAGTTCCAGGGTATAATACCCGGGCGCATCAGCCAAAAAATCACAAACGGTTTCCTTCGGCGTCATCTTTTTCCCCGATAAAGGATCTGTTTCTAGTGCTCCCACCGAGGCATCCAAAAACGTCGTCCCGTACCCCATCGGCATGTGATCTCCATGAAGTCCAACGGCATGCAACACCTCATGGCTTAGTGTAAGAAACATCCCTTGGAAAAAGGATATCGCATTGAGTCCGTCCATCACATTAGCGGTTGAGTAAGGACGATAGGGGAAGAGTGCCGCCATTATCAGCTGCATATCGTTCCATATAGTATAATAACCACCAAAGCCTCTGATAGTGACCGGTATTATAGCAAAAGTATTGAAATCGCTGTTACCAATTTTGGCGGTGGCAGCGTTAAAGATTGCTTGATTCTCAACGTGGCTAAAATATCTATGATCAGTAGCAGGTCGCTGCACTCCCGCAGGCGGAGGAATAACAACTGGAAAAAAATTGTACTGATTGGGGGACGATACTTTTTGCTTCTGTCTAAAATAGTTATTGAGGAGGGCTCCGTACGTATCAGTAAAACTCACCAATTCTTGTTCTGGATAAGCATTGTCAAACATGACAAAAGCCATCAACACCTTTGACCGCTGATTGATAACGGGGAAAAGGGTAGATTCAGAATTAGGCCTAATAAATCCAATATTATTAAAATTCACTCCGTCGAAGGTTGTCGCGATATCATAATCCATGAAAAAATATTTATTAATATCCGACCAAAAAGTAGAACGAAGCCACATACCTATTTTAGCGCCCACTATGCCGCTCCCTTGATAAGTGAATTCGATATTCGGAGAGGGTACCTCAAACCCTTCTTTTTTCCATTGGTCAGAAAAAAGTTTGATAAGAACGGGTGAATAGCCAAAAGTAACGTCTTTTGCTCCAAAAATCTCTGCCCAACAGAGGGAAGGATAAAATTTACCATCTTGACTATACACAGGATTGAAGTATTGCGGGCAACGCAATTGTCCGCTGGCCGTATCATAATATTGGACGCATTCGGGCTTGGATTTATTTCCAAGATAAAGACAATGTAATTTCTCTGGAATTGGAGATACGGATGGTGGAGGAGGAATTGGAGGCGGCGGAGGATTTTGCGGGGGGACAGATGGCGGCTTTATTGGTGGAGGCGGTTGGGGCGTGGGTGGCGGTAAGGGTAATGGTGGGGGCGTAATAATCGCT
>CAYHZD010000033.1:5254-7826 GCA_964361035.1 uncultured Candidatus Saccharibacteria bacterium | reverse complement strand
TACTGATGCCGCCATGTTCGGTCACCATCTCCGAAAACATAGAAGTGGCGGCGATAGCAGAAGCGCATCCAAATGTTTTCCATTTTAATTCTTTAATGCGTTCTGACTCCCGATCAATTTTAAGCCACATCTGCATCATGTCTCCGCAAGCGGGGCTCCCTACCATGCCCTTGGCATCGTAGACACTCTCATCGCGTGGTTCCTCCCACAAAAGATTGCGCGGTTTGAAAAAATGGTCTTTGACGATATCGGTGTAATACCATTTCTCGCCGGTATATTGGTTGATGACATCACTCATATCGCTTCCACACTTTTTACTTCTTTGATTTTTTCTCTCATCAGTCCCTCGATGCCGGTTTTTAATGTCAGCTGGGAAAGCGGGCATCCGTGGCAGGTGCCTTTGAGCCGCACCTGTACCACGCCGCTTGTGTGATCGAACGACACAAAATCCACATCCCCGCGATGGAGTGCCAGCATCGGCCGTACCTCGGCAAGTATTGCTTTGATATTCTCTTCAATCATGAATGACGTTCGAGATAATCCAGTACGGCTTTCGCATGACCTTTCGCTTTTACGTTGTCGTATTGTTTTTCAACATCTCCTTTTTTATTAAGGATAAACGTGGTGCGTTTCGCGGATTTTCCAGAATCAGAAAGAATACCGAGTTTTTTAATTTCCTCAAGGGAGGCACTTAAAAGCGGCACGCCGAGATGGTATTTTTTACAAAATTTTTCGTGGGAAACTTTGTTGTCTTTTGATACGCCATATACTTCGACTCCTAATGTTTTAAATCGCGGCAGAAGTGTGGTAAATTCAATTGCTTCGGTAGTGCATCCCGGCGTGTCATCCTTTGGGTAAAAATAAAGCACCGTACGCTTCCTCTTAAAATTTTTATTGCCAATTTTCATAACTATTTGCTATTCGCTATGTGCTATTTGTAACTTGCATTTCCTGCTTTGACCTTTAGGCCCCCGCCCGCAAACACTTCTGGATGCGCCATGGAGACCGCATCTTCCGTGAGATGCAAAGGCGAGATGCGTCGCAATGTTTCCACAATATCAGGAATTGCCCGCAATGTATAATCGAGTTCTTTCTTTGTTGTTTTTCGCCCCAAGGTGAAGCGAAGGGAGGCATGCGCGAATTCATAGGGCTTGCCGAGCGCCAAAATTACGTGCGAGGGATCCAAACTTTCTGATGTGCACGCTGACCCCGTAGAGCATGCGATTCCCTTTTCATCAGCATAGAGCACAAAGGCTTCGCCCTCAATATCAAGAATAGAGATGTTGATATTGTTAGGCAAACGGCGCGTGGGATTGTCTGAAATTTCGATCGCCGGACCGTTCAATATCACGCGCGGCACGCGCGCGATCAATGCTCGGTAAAAATAATCAGCAAGATTGCTTAATCGTTTATTCTCTTGCATGCGCTCATGCTGGGCAATTTCCAACGCTTTTGCAAACCCCACGATACCCGCCACATGTTCGGTGCCTGCGCGTTTGCGAAATTCCTGCCCACCGCCGTAGAAAAGTGGCGTTATTTTCACTCCTCGGCGTACATACAAGCATCCGCTCCCCTTCGGGCCATAAATCTTTCCGCCATTTAATACCATAATATCTACACCGAGCCGATCTACGTTCAAATCAAGCGCGCCGCCGGCTTGACAAGCATCCACGTGAAAGAAAATTGACGCACCTGGAGCGTCAATTTTCTTTTTGCGATATTCTTTTATAATTTTTGCGATTTCTGCGATTGGCTCTATCGTGCCAATTTCGTTGTTCGCGTACATCACCGACACCAAAATCGTGTCCGGGCGCAATGCGTTGCGGACATCTTCGGGATTCACAAAGCCCTCTTTGTCTACCGGCAGATATGTTATCTCAAATCCCTGCCCGTCCGGCAGGCGGGCCTCTTTTGCCAGCGCCTCGCAGGCATTAAGCACCGCGTGATGTTCGATTTTCGTGGTGATAATGTGTTTTCCTTTATCTTTATATGCGTGAGCTATCCCAAACAATGCAAGATTATCCCCTTCAGTGCCTCCGCTGGTAAAAATAATTTCCTCCGGCCGCGCGCCACAAAAATCCGCCACGGTCTGGCGGCTTTGATCCACTGCTTCTTTGGCACGCCTGCCCTCGCGATAGAGTCCCCCTGCATTCCCAAATTCATCCGTCAAAAACGGCTCCATTGTCTCCTTGACGCGCGGATCAAGCGGCGTGGTGGCGGCATGGTCGAGATAAATGCGTGGTCTTGACATAATATTGATAAATTAATTTTATTATCTTACCATCACACATAAAAAAACGCAACGAAAAGGAGGCGTAATAGTAATAATGGAGAATAAAACTTTTACGTGGGGCAATAAAAAAGTTGAAGGCGCCAGACTGTAACCCCGCCGCGGCGGGGCAAATCCCTCCCCACCCGTTTCTTCTTGTTGTTGCGCGCAGTGGCTCTTCGGAGCCGCCTTTTTTTATCGTTACGCTTTTCATTTCGTATATACGAATTGAAAAACGGAATCTTAAAGTTGGACCATTTTAAAAACATAACCTTGATCTGCTCTTTATTTTTTCTCTCGATC
>CAYHZD010000033.1:3534-5154 GCA_964361035.1 uncultured Candidatus Saccharibacteria bacterium | reverse complement strand
GTTGGACCATTTTAAAAACATAACCTTGATCTGCTCTTTATTTTTTCTCTCGATCTGATAGGTTGTACCTATGCAACCAGTACTTACCCATATCCCTATTATATTCGATAAAAGCCACCTTTTAACAATTGGCGAGCGGCTTTACAGTACTAGCTTGGACCTCGTGCGAGAGCTTGTGTCCAATGCCTACGATGCAGATGCCACCACGGTACGCATCACCGTTCAGCCGGGCACTATCACGGTAGAAGATAACGGGAGCGGTATGAACGAAGCGCAACTTCGACAATATTTTACCATAGGTTCGCGGGAAAAACGCATTCACACGATATCTCAGGTTTATAAAAGAAAGCGTATCGGTGAATTTGGTATTGGAAAATTTTCGGTGCTTACGATCGCCGAACGATTTCTAATTGATACCCAAGACGCAACGACACAATTTCACGCCAGTCTTTTATTTGACACGCAAGAGTGGAACCGCGACCCTCATAATTGGCATATCCCCTGCAATATACTACCGTACGATCCTCCACGAGGAAGCGGTACGCGCGTAAGCATTACCAAAATGAAAAAAATGCTCGAACCGATTCAAATTATACGTGCAGTTCGGGAACGATTCCCGCTTGGCAAAACAGATTTTCATATTTTCGTCAATGGAAGCGAAGTTACGGCGACCAGTATTCCGGGGAAACGCTTCCCCGTCCATTTTGAAACGCCTTTCGGGTCCGTACAAGGCGAAGTGATTCTTGCCATACTTCCTTCCACTCAACAAAACGTAATTGATGCCGGCATTACTATTCGTGTAAAAGAGATAGCAATAACGAAGAGTATGTTTGGATTTGAAACATCACACGCGATTGGCACCAATCGTATCCGCGGTTCCATCAATGCCGACTTTTTACCCATCACCTCAAGCCGAAACGATTTGATCCAGGATTGCGATGAATACCAAATGGTATATGAAAAAATGCGCATCATTCTTCGCGGCGTATTGCGGGAAGTAAAAAATCTCGCATTTCAACGGGAAAACGCGCGCGCGTCCGAAGCGCTTCGCGAAGCACTTGATAAAATGGGCCGCGCGTTTAAGAAAAATCCGGGATTGTTCGAAAAAGATTCCATCGATCCACCAATCGGATATCAAGCAAAGAGAACCACAAAACAAGAAGAGGGATATTATATTTCCAAAGCGCAATTTGTCGACGCCGGCCCTTCACCATTTATTTCGAACAGCGAACAAACGCAAGATACTCCAGAACAGAGGCCACCCATCAAGCGACGGCATGCCATCCTTGCAAACCGTGCAATTATAAGAAAAATGCATTTTCGCAATTTGGGATTAGTTTGCCGCATGGAACGATACGGTCCCGGGTTTCCGCCAAGTTTCCGAGAACAGGGCATTATTTTTATCAACATCGATCATCCACTCTACAACAAACAAATGAATAATTCCACGCTCCTCACCATGTTTATCTCAGGGCTTATCGCAAAAGAAGTTGCACTCGAGAAACATCCGCATGATGCAACAGAGGCGTATGCTCTCCACTACAAACTCCTTACTGATGCGTTCAAAGATATTAAACAACTATAATTTGAAGCTGTCCCAAGCAAGGTTTAGGACAGGTT
>CAYHZD010000033.1:0-3434 GCA_964361035.1 uncultured Candidatus Saccharibacteria bacterium | reverse complement strand
GTTTAGGACAGGTTGAAGAGACGCATCGCGTTTTCAGAGGTGGCACGAGCGACTTCTTCGAGCGAGAGGCCTTTGATCTCTGCGATGCGGCGGGCGACTTCTTCGACATAGAGCGGCTCGTTGCGCTTGCCGCGATATGGCACGGGTGCCACATAGGGCGCATCGGTTTCAGTCATGATGCGGCCAAGCGGCGCATTTTTTATCACTTCATCGTATTGGTTTGCGAAGGTGATAACACCAGTAAACGAAAGATAAAATCCGAAATCAAGAAATTGTTTTGCAGTATTCCAATCGCCGGCAAAAAAATGAATATCGCCGCCGATTTCATCGGCTTTCTCTTCGCGCAATATCGCAAGCAAATCTTCATAGGCATTTCTGCAATGGATCATTAACGGTTTTTTTACCTCGCGCGCAAGCGCGATTTGTTTGCGGAATGTCTCTGCTTGTTTTTGTTTTATATCTTCCGTATCTCTTAATCGATAATAATCAAGTCCGCACTCCCCTATTGCCACCGTCTTGGGATCGTGGGCGAGCACACGATAGGCGTTATAATCAAATTCTTCTTTGCGCGTCGTAAATCCCGGCACGCCTTCCGCCGCGTTCATTTCATCACGATCTACCTCTGTCTCCACCAAATGAATCGGATGGAGTCCTACTGCGGCATACACACCTTGGCTATATTGCCCGGCGTACTCCAGGGCTCTCCGCGAGGTATCAATCTGTGAGCCCACCAATATCATCCAAATGCTCCGCTCCAAGGCGCGCCCGGCCGCGGCCGGGCCATCCTGGCGAAACGCATTGAAATTCACATGGGTATGGACATCAACAAGATAAGATCTTGACATGATATTTACGCTATGCTACCCTTATATTAAAGTATTATTATATGCTATAATAAAGCTCCCTCCCAAGAGGCCGGTGCGGAGTCGAGTGGGTTTACCCTCCTTTTCTCGCTCGATGACCGCATCGGCCTCACTTTTTTTCTAAAGCCGCTTGAAAAGCGGCATTTTTTCTTCTCTAACTACTCTGATTCCTTCCTGCTCTTTCTGGAAAATAGCCTCTAATTGTTTAGCCGTCTCCGGCATAAATGGGGCCAGCAACAAAGCGCTCTCTCGCAATACCGCTCCGAGTTCATAAAGAATACTTGCGGTTTTTTCTTGATCTGTTTTTACCATCTTAAACGGCTCATAATATTGAATATAGCCGTCGAGCATTCGGTAAAAACTCCACAACATCTCAAGAGCGCCGGAAACCTGATACTCTCCCATGGCGCGCTCATAGCGCCAGATCAATTCGTCATGGAATAAAGCAAGAGGTGTTGTTGTTCCTTCTACTATATGCACTTCTTGAAAGGAAAGATACTTCTCAAACTGCTCGGGCAACGGAGGCGCCTTGCCTGAAGAAACAACGCGGCCGTCAAAAAATTGCTCAATCATCCCCGCGATACGACTTACAAGATTGCCAAGACCGTTAGCAAGATCGCCGTTATAGCCATACACCAGACCTTTCGCCGTAATGTCGCTGTCAGTGAATGGATTGACAAATCTCATTAAAAGAAAACGAAACGCGTCTGATCCGAACAACTCAATCATCTCATACGGATCAATTACATTGCCGATTGTTTTAGACATTTTTCTGCCGCCTGATGTGATATGACCGTGGACCAAAAGTTTTTGCGGCAACTGATCCTCCGAAAAGTCGGCGCCAAGAAGCATCCCCGGCCAAATCAACGCGTGAAAGCGCACAATGTCTTTGCCCATCACATGCAGATCCGCCGGCCAATAGCGCATACGCTCTTCGGCTCGCCCGTAGCCGAGCACGGATATATAGTTGGTAAGCGCATCGCACCACACGTACATGGTTTGCGTGGCGTCTCCGGGCACCGGAATGCCCCATGAAATATCTTTTGACGGCCGCGAAAAGCTTACATCTTTCAGTCCTTCTTCTTCGAGAAATCGAAGTACTTCATGTTTTTTTGACTCCGGTATAATGCGCAACTCATCGCTCCGGATGAGCAATTCAATTTTTTTACGAAACAATGAGAGCCGAAAAAGATAATTTTTTTCCTCAATCACTTCTGGCGCCTTGCCGTGGTCTTTACATTTACCATCCACTAAATCTTTTTCTGTGATAAACGCTTCGTGCCCTACGCAGTAGAGCCCACTATAAACGCCTTGATAGATCTTTCCTGCTTCTTGCAGTTTTTTCCACATCGTCTGCGCGCCGGGCCAATGTCTTTTTTGGTCCGAGGTGCGAATAAAATCATCGTTGCTGATAGAAAGGCGCTTGAATAAATCTTGCGCGGCTTGCGCATTTTGATCGACAAATGTTTCTATGGGAATACCGGCCGCTTCCGCAGCGCGTACGTTTGTGGCTCCATGTTCATCAGTGCCCGTCAAAAAAAATACGTCCTTACCCTGCTGCCGCTGATACCGCGCGATCACATCGGCAAGGATCGTGGTGTACGCATGCCCCAAATGCAGTTTGGCGTTTACATAATAAAGAGGGGTGGTGATGTAGAATGTCCTTTTCTCCATACTCTCACTCTAGCGTATAGGAACGGGGCTTGACAATGGGTTTACTATAAGTATAATGAAAGTATAAAGGCGATGTTGGTAACTACCGACATCAAATCGCTTGTCGCAGAAAAGTCCTCCCTCGCGAGGGCTCTTTTGTTTTTATGTCACAAGTTATACTGCACAAGTGGATCGGGGCCGGTAGTTTCAATTAGTAAAACGTCGCCTTTGACAAGCGGTGTTGGGGGTGCAATTCCCCTCCGGTCCACACGAAAAAACCACGCAGCTGCGTGGTTTTTTCGTTTTAAAAAAACGCGGCCTCAAGGTTTAGGCAGTATCGCGTTTCCTTGCCGCGAAGTCATCAATGATTTCCACGAGTATTACGGCAAGCGGGATGGCGAGCACAAAGCCCATAAATCCGCCAACCCTACTTCCCACTAAAAGCGCGACAATGGCAATGATGGGTGGGATACCGATGGTTTTGCGCACTACCACCGGATAGATCAAATGATTTTCAAGCTGTTGGACCACCGCATATAATACCAGCGCGGAGACACCCAAAAACGGCGCTTGCAGAAATGCCACGATGATACCCGGCACCGCCGCCAAAATAGGTCCGAAGAACGGAATGATTTCAAACATCGCGGCAAGAAGTGCCAAGGTGAGCGCGTAGCGCACCTGCAAAATGGTAAGGCCAATAAAAACCAAAGCGCCCACAATGACGGCAAGCAAAAATTGCCCTTGCATCCAGCGCCCAAATTTTTCCTGGGTTCGCTGCCAGATGCGAATCAAATACTCTTCGTATTCTTTGGGAGTAATAAGGCGCAAAAAATTCTTTACCCCGTCTTCCTGCACGGCAAGATAGAATGAAATTACAATAATAAACACAAACGACGTGATACCGCCAAAAATAAAAGA
>CAYHZD010000032.1:0-8070 GCA_964361035.1 uncultured Candidatus Saccharibacteria bacterium | reverse complement strand
AATGGAGACGGATGGCGCGAAAGATGCCGACATCGTGGAGAAGCTTCTCGGAAACAAAAGTAACCTTCACAACAACTACCAGGATTTCCAGGCGTTCCTCGAGAACGGCGGAAAGATTGGTCTTCAACACGATCCGTTGCTTTACGGCGCGTACGCACTGAATCCTTTCCTGCTGCGAGTCGAAACGGTTCCGATGCTGATTGTGCTCCAAGGTCAGGTCGCCGTCGTAAAAGCGTACGTCGGTCTCTCGACGGAAGACACTTCTGGCGCGGAGTTCAAATTCGGCTCCCTCGTGAAACCGGGGCATCGTGGCATCTGGCGCGAACCGCTCCGAACCGGAAAGTATCCGGTCAACCCTCGTTGCTATCAGGCGGAAATCGTTCCAACCTCGATCCTGACTTTGAACTGGGCGGAGGCGGTGTCGCAGGCCCATAACCTCGATCGTCATCTGTCGCAGATCATCGCAAAGAGTCGGGAGGGGTTCGTCTTCAAACTTGACCTTCAGGTGCAAATCCATGTGCCTGATACAATGGCGCCGCGAGTCATCTCGACCGTTGGCACCATGCAAAATCTCGTAAACGAAGTTCTGCAAGCGGCGGTAGGTAACCACTTCCGTGACAAACTTCAGAGCATGGAGGCAATCAAGTTTATCGAGATGCGCCAGCAGGTACAACGAGAAGCCGAGGATCACATCACAAATCAACTCGCGAAGTATGAGGTTGAAACTAAAGGAGTGTACATTCAAGATGTAATGCTTCCTGAAGAACTTGTTCAGGTTCTCACACAGCGTGAGATCGCGAATCAGGAAGTCGAAACGTATCGCAAGCAGAAAGAAGCACAAGAAACCCGTATCGCCATGGAGCAGGCCAAGGGCACGGCTGATATGCAGGCCGAACTCGCTCGCTCCAAGGTAGGCATTGACATCAAGTCAAACAACGCAGACGCACGGAAAAGAGAAGCAGACGGTGAAGCTACTTATATCCGCGAAACTGGCGCCGCGAAGGGTGCCGAGGTTGAGGCCATTGGTCTCGCAAGAGCTAAGAGTTATGAAAAGCAGGTCGAGGCGCTTGGATCGCAAGCCACAGCTCTCGTCAACCTTGCTTCCGCGCTTGCGGATAGCAAGAACCGTTTCGTTCCCGAAGTACTCGTTGCCGGAGGGAATGGAGCAAGTGGCGCTATCGAAGGTCTTGCCGCTACTTTAATCGGAGAATTTCGTTCTGGAAGAATGGCGGTTCCAACTACCTCGCAAGTAGCCATGGAGAAATAGTTCCTTTTCACTCGACCGAGTCAACGCCCTGCTATAAATTTATTAACTCAACTTGTAGCAGGGCTTTTTTATTATTATTCAATCGTAATCCCCATACTCCGCGCAGTGCCGGCGACGATGCGTTCGGCGGCGTCAAGGTCGTTGGCATTGAGATCCGCCATTTTTTGCTCGGCGATCTGGCGAAGCTGGATTTTATTTACTTTTTTTGATTCTCCGGCGGCTTTGCGCAGAAGATCGGATGCCGGCGGGGTTTTTAAAATAAAATCATACGTGCGATCCATATATACCGTAATTTCCACCGGAATGATATTGCCCTTTTTGTCTTTAGTCGCCTCGTTGAACTTAGCGACGAACTCGCCGATATTAAGACCGTGCTGGCCCAGCGCAGGGCCTACGGGGGGGGCTGGGGTCGCCGCACCGGCCGGCATTTGCAATTTTATTTTTACTTTTATTTCTTTTTTTGCCATGGTTTTATAAAATTGCGAGGGATATTGCGTTTTCTTTAAAGAAAATGTAATACCCGAGCAATTAAAGTTTCTTAATTTGAATCAAATCGACTTCGAGCGGCGTGTCGCGCCCAAAGAGCGAGACCAACACTTTCAGCTTGCCGCGCTCTTCATCCACTTCGTCCACCTTGCCTTCCATATCCTTAAACGGCCCTTCGGTAACGCGCACCATATCCCCTTTTGCAATATCAATAGTATGCTTGGGTTTTGCTTCGCCCATCCGGCTGATCAGCGTTTGCACTTCTTCTTTGGAAAGCGGCACCGGAGTCGTGCCCGCACCCACAAAGCCGGTAACTCGCGGCGTATTGCGCACCACATACCATGAATCATCGGTCACAATCATCTCCACCAGCACGTAGCCGGGATAAAT
Organism: uncultured Candidatus Saccharibacteria bacterium; assembly: GCA_964361035.1. Lineage (GTDB taxonomy): Bacteria > Patescibacteriota > Minisyncoccia > Ryanbacterales > CAYHZD01 > CAYHZD01. The sequence goes on along the minus strand of CAYHZD010000032.1, from coordinate 5,927 downwards.
TTTTTCTTCCACCATGCGGCGTTTGCCGGCCCGCACCTTGATTTTTTTCTCGGTGGGCACGAGCACGTTAAAAATTTTATCCTCCATGCCCATGGATTCGATACGTTGTTTTAAATTGTGCATAACAGAATCTTCGTAGCCAGCATATGTGTGCACCGCATACCAATTCCGTTCTTGAGCTAATTGTTGTTTGGGCATATTACAATATAAATAAACGAAGGAGTGATTGAAATGCCAAATCGAGACTACCAAGAAAGGCAGCCACGCCCACTGAAATGCCAATAACAACGCCGGTGGAAACCACGGTTTGCCGGCGCGTGGGCCAATTCACCCTTTTCATTTCTTCGCGCGATTCTTTAATATAACTGATAACTTTTTCTCCCATAACACGAGATGCTCGATTCTCTAGATACTAGATACTGGATATTACCTCAAATGTCAAGATTTTTTACCGCATGGGCATACTCTTGAATAAACGCTTTACGCGGCGCAACTTCATCGCCCATTAAAATATCAAAGATGTGATCGGCCTTTTCGGCGTCTTCGATAGTAACTTGCTTCATGATACGGCGCGCGGGATCCATCGTGGTTTCCCAGAGTTGATCCGGATTCATTTCGCCTAAGCCTTTGTATCGCTGAATGGCGACATCTGTTTCCTTTTGCTTGAGTTCGTTTTCGTTATAGGCGTAGCGCACGCTTTTTCCTTTCTGAATCCGGTAAAGCGGGGGCTGCGCGATATAGAGATAGCCGGCCTCAATAATTGGTTTGAAATAACGGTAGAAAAGGGTGAGCAGAAGCGTGCGGATATGCGCGCCGTCCACATCGGCGTCCGTCATAATCACAACTTTATGATACCGCAATTTTTCCAAATCAAATTCTTCGGCGATGGCCGTGCCGAGCGCCACGATCAAGGCGCGAATTTCTTTGAAGGCAAGCATTTTATCAATGCGCGCGCGCTCCACATTCAAAATTTTTCCCCGCAGAGGCAGAATCGCTTGAAAGCGCCGATCCCTGCCTTGCTTGGCAGAACCGCCTGCGGAATCACCCTCCACAATGAAAAGTTCGGATTCGGATGCGTCTTTTGATTGGCAGTCGGCAAGTTTACCCGGAAGCGTTAAACCTTCCAAAGCGCCCTTGCGCAAAATAGTCTCTTTTGCCGCCTTCGCCGCTCTGCGCGCTTTTGACGCAAGCAGCACTTTTTCCATAATGGCGCGGGCATCGACAGGATGTTCTTCTAAAAATATACCCAATGCCGATCCAAAAATTGCCTCGGTGATCGTGCGAATTTCCGGATTGCCAAGTTTTGCTTTGGTCTGTCCCTCAAACTGGGGACTCGGCAACTTGACACTGATCACTGCCGTAAGACCTTCACGCACATCATCGCCCGTAAGATTTTCTTCATTTGTTTTAATATAAGTATTTTTTCTTCCGTATTCATTGAGCACGCGGGTGAGCGCGGTGCGAAACCCCGTAATGTGGCTGCCGCCATCCGGCGTAAGTACCGTATTGGCAAATGCCACTTCGCGGGATTGAATGTCGTCCGTATACTGCAGGGCGATTTCTATACGCGTATGCTCTTCTTCTTTTGCTACATGAAAAATAGTCGCGTGTTGTGCCGCCAGATGGCGATTGAGATATCGCACATATGCCTGTACCCCGCCTTCAAAATAAAAGGTGTATTGCGCCGCCGGAGAAACTCTTTCGTCAAGAATCAAGATGCGCACACCGGGATTCAAATATGCCTCTTGGCGCAGGCGTTCCAGTACGCGCTCCCACTGATATTCCGGCATTCCACCGCCTGCTCCGCCAGTCGGCGGATTAAAGATTTTTCCATCCGGCCAGAATGTTACCGTCGTGCCAGATTGCTTGCATGCCCCTACTTTTTTTACTTTGTTTTTGGGAACGCCTTGAGCATATTCTTGCATATAAAGATTGCCGTCTCTGCAGACTTCGACTTTAAGCGTCTTTGAAAGGGCGTTGACGACCGAGACACCAACCCCATGCAAACCGCCCGCGACTTTATAGGCGCCGGAATCAAACTTGCCGCCTGCGTGAAGAGTGGTCATCACCGTCTCAAGCGCGGACTTTTTCGTCTGCTTGTGCATTTCAATCGGGATGCCGCGGCCGTCGTCGCTGACGCGCACGCCGTGATCCGCCAGAAGAGTGACCGTAATATTCTTCGCATATCCCGCCATTGCTTCGTCCACGGCATTGTCCACTACTTCCCAGATCAAATGATAAAGTCCCTCAATGCCGGTTGAGCCGATATACATGCCGGGGCGTTTGCGCACCGGATCAAGGCCTTCCAAAACCTCAATCTGGGCAGCCCCGTACTGGTCGTTTTTCTTGATTGCCATATAATATATAATAAGTATACCAAATCTTTCCTCGCATTACCAGTACCACTTGCAATACTTTTGAAAGTGTGATATTTTAATTTCAATACCGTTGGCAAAAAGGAGGTATATCAAGTGAGAGCGATATTAGTTTTTCACGAATATCTCGTGAGAGTGGGTGGACCAATAAGTTCTTGGCCCGAAGAATTTAATGGCAACTTTAATCAGCTAAAAACCCTGATCGAGCAACGCGGAAAAGTGAAGGAGGGTTTCACCGCGAGCTATGCGATCCTTCATCAAATTGTCGAGCTAAAGGAGGAACACTATGACGATCAATGATATGTTTGTCGGGTGGGAAGGAAGAGAGGACGAAATCTTTGAGTTGGCGATGGTGGGAGGAATGGGCCGTCCTCGCTATAAGGCCTTAGGCAATGCGTTTAAGACAATTCTTGAGGCCGCCTACGAAGCCAATAAACGCAGAACACGAATTATAACATTTCCTCTCGTACAAAAAGATAGTATTACGAAAACTGCGTTGGTGCTGCTTACAGACCTACTTCACTTCCTTGCTCCCGTATCGCACCAGCCGTTTCAAGCTCAGCGGTATATCATAACCTAAGCAGGGGGACGTTTCTATGAAAATGTTCTCTTGCGTCGTCCTTTGTCATTCCAACATCAGACCTTTCATTAAAGTGAAGCATTCAGTAGCGTAGGCTACGGAACGCTTCACCTTTATGCGTCAATCGCGCCAGCAATGGCGCGAGTTTTTTTGTAACACTTTTGACGATCGTCAGTTTTGTTACAAATCTGTTTTCAAAGATCATTTTCTCCGCCACCGTTCAATTGTCACCAACAGCGGGCTTGCGATAAAAATAGAAGAGTAGGTGCCTACCACGACGCCGATAAGAAGTGCGAGCACAAAATAAAACGTTGACGATCCACCGAAAAAAAGAATGGCGCTCAATACCAGAACGACGGTAAGCGAAGTATTGAGTGAACGTATCAGTGTTTCATTCACGCTTTGATTTACGAGAAGCGCAAAATCAGATACGCTCCCGCCTCTGAGATGTTCCCGCACGCGATCAAAAACCACGATGGTGTCGTGCACCGAAAAACCAAGGATGGTAAGCAAAGCGGTGATAAAAAGCATGTCTACTTCCACTCCGTACCAATGGCCAAGCACGGCGAATACGCCGGCGGGAATGATGGTGTCGTGCGCAAGCGCGATGACTGCCACTATTCCATATTTCCACGAAGAAATCGGCTTTGATACCTTGCGAAACGCCCAAGCGATATACAAAATGATACCCGCTGCCGCCACGATGAGCGCGATCACGGCATTGCGCTTTAATTCTTCTCCAATAACCGGCCCTATAGAATCAAACCGTTCCTCAAAAATAAGAGGGTTTGATTCATCGGTGTTTAATTGAGCGATACCAATGCCAAGCGCTTGTGCAAGCGTCTGATGCTCTTCTTCGCTCATTACGGGAAGACGAATAATGAATCCGTCTGCGCCGGTCGGCTGCACAAGCGCTTTAGGAAAGCCGTTCTGCGCAAATGTCTCTTGAATCTCATGGATGAGAGGGCGTTCCTCTTCATAGCGTAATTCAAGCAAAGAGCCGCCGGTAAAATCGCGCCCGAGTGGAATACCAAACACGACAAGAGCCGCGATACTTGCGGCCACAAGAGCGCCGGAAACACTATAAAACACAATGCGATAATCAATAATGTTCATGATATTTTTACACCATACAGTATTCGTACTAATGTTTCATTGCGAATCGTGAGCGCACGCAAAAAGGTGCGGGTAACCACGATAGCGGAAAACATACTCACCAGAATGCCGATGCTCAACGTAAGCGCAAAGCCCTTTACTGCGCTGGTGCCAAACCACCACAAAATCGCCGAGGTAATAAGACTTGATACATTGGAATCCCGAATGGATGTCCATGCGCGGCCAAAGCCGTCTTCGAGAGCGCCGAAAAAACTTTTCCCTGCGCGCAATTCTTCTTTCATGCGCTCAAAAATAAGAATATTGGCATCCACCGCCATACCGATTGAAAGAATAAATCCCGCAATACCGGCGGTGGTGAGTGTCACCGGAATAAGCTTAAACAATGAAAGAACAATGGCCGCGTATATGCCGAGGGCCCCAACCGCAAAAAGCCCGGGTAGGCGATACCAGCCGATCATGAAAAGAGCTACCGCGCCAAATCCTATGAAAGCGGCATACAAACTTTTCTCAAGCTCCTCGTTGCCCAACGCAGCGCCTATACTTTGCTGGGAAAGGAGCGTGATAGGCACTGGCAAAGCGCCGGCAGTAAGACGCCGCGCTAAACTGCGCGCCTCTTCGGGCGTGAAGTTGCCGGAAATTTGTGCGCGCCCGCCGCTAATAGGTTCGTTTACTACCGGAGCGGAAAGCGGGACGCCATCAAGAAAAATTGCAATGCGTTTGCCTACGCTTTTTTTGGTGAGCGCTTCGAAGATGGCGGCACCTTCGTCATTAAATTCAAGCGTCACAATCGGCTGATTGGTAGTGGAATCAAATTGTAAATCGGCGCGCTTGAGATACTGGCCGGTAAGATCAGTTGCCTCAAAAGGAAATTCCTCTTCGGGCGCCTCAGGCGCCGGAGGAATGGCAACTACGGGTGTGTCGCCTTCCACGTTTACATCACCTTTCAGCTCCACCTGCTTCGGCGGTTTTTCTTCATAAAATTGCAAAAAGGGTGTCTCTCCGATCAGTTTGATCGCTTCGCGAATATCGAATACGCCGGCAATCTCTACAATCAATCTGTTTTCATCAACACTTTTTTCCAGCTGGACCACGGGTTCGGCCACCCCGAAGAAATTCACTCTTCGCTCAATAACATCACGCAAACTTTCCAACGCTGCGTTTTTATCGCCTGCGGCAACCTGCGAGGTGTCTACGCGATACACCAAATGCGTCCCTCCCTGCAAATCAAGCCCGAGCCGAAAGGGTACCGTAAGCCATCCCGGCCCCCACGCTGGTATCACAAAATAGCCGGCAAGCAAACCGACTACCAATAAGAGTGACGCAAGAATCCGCGCGCGGGTCATAGGGGGTGTTGACAAATATAAAAAAAGCTAATATGGTCGTATGGAACGTACCATATCATACCAAGGAGGTAGACGCAATGAAAGAAGCATTGTGGGTCTCTCGCTTGACGGGTATCGTGCAAAACTCCAAACAAACGGAGCCTATAACTCCGGCAACAATATGCGGTTCGGATTCAAAAATTTTATTCCGCTTGATGACTTGCTTGCATCCCGTTATTGGCATTTACCAGTTTCTCCTGAAACTGAAATAAATATCCGCGAAATAATAGGTGCCCTCGTAGTCCAAGAATGTAAAAACGCCTTCATGATAGTAAGGAAGACCTTGACACGTACGTTATATCAAACATGTAATAAACTAAATATACACCATATCAGTCACAATTTTTTTATTCGTGCACGCCGAGCTTCAAAAGCTCGCCGGCGATTTTGTCGGCGGCGTCAAGCCGCGCAAATTTTGACTATGCCGGCATCAGTTCCGCTTCGATGGGAAGCGAGACAGGCATACGGCGCTGC
>CAYHZD010000031.1:0-8258 GCA_964361035.1 uncultured Candidatus Saccharibacteria bacterium | reverse complement strand
CATGTGCGCGTGTATCTTCCCGACGATCGCGGATTGATTGTTCCGGAAGAACAGGATATTACGTTAAGCGCGGGAGGAACCAATAATCTTACGTTTACGTTCCGCAAAAAAGATACGGCAAAGATTGTCTTATTTACCGGAATGACCAAGCGGGAGAACGGCAGCCCTATCTCCGCTTTTGTATGGGCGTGGTCGGAGAAAGGAAATTTCCTAAGCGCTCATTCGGATACAAAAGGCGCATTCTCCTTTGAGGTGTCGCCTCATGATCGTTGGCATGTGGGCGCAGGAATCCTTGAAGAACATATCCCGATAACATCTTCTGAAGTTATTATGGAGATAAAAAACAAACCGGTGTCAATTGAATTAATTTTAGTCAAGCAAAGCGAAGAGCCCTTGCCTGTTCCCGTCACGTCATCTCAAAGCGCTACCGAACACGTCGTGGTGCAGTCGCAGGATGGCGCCAAAGTCAGTATTCCTCCTCAAGCCGCAGCATCTTCGGGCACGGTCAGTGTGGAGGTAAGGCCGACGGTAGAAGCGCCTTCTCAAGCGGGAGCCGCGGTGGTGAGCACGGTCTACGACATTACGGTGCGAGACCAGACGGGCAAGGAAATAGAAACGTTTAAAGAAGAAGTAGAAGTCATCTTGCCATATGATGAAGCGGAGCTTGCGGCCGAAGGCGTCAGTGAAGATGCTATCATTCCGAGTTTCTTTGATGAAAAAACCGGTGTATGGGTGAAAATTGATAACTATACCATTGATAAAGAAAAGAATGTGGTGATTGCCCGCGTCAAACATCTCACCCGTTTTGCTCTGGTGGCCGCCGCAGATATTACGCCTCCCGAGCCGCCCAAAGCAATGAAGGGTGTTGCGCAAGGAAGCGGGAAAATCAAATTGAGTTGGCAAAATCCTGCCAAAGATTTCAGTCACGCCAAAATATATCGCTCGGAGAAAAAAGGCGAACTCGGCAAGATTATTGCGGCCGAAGCAAAAGGCGCTGAATTTATCGATCAAGAAAATCTCGCGGACGGCATATTCTATTATTATCTTATCCGAGCGGTTGATCCGGCGGGCAACGAAACCAACAATCTCGATCAAATCATGATCGCGGCCGCGGGAACTTCTGCGCAAAAGATTGCCGGAGGGCTTACGCTTAAAACAAAAATTGTGCGCAATCTTTTCGTGGGCAGCAAGGGAGATGATGTGAGCTCGCTGCAGGAATTGCTGCGCCAAGACGGCGTCTACCCCGAAGGATTGGTCACCGGATTTTTTGGCAATTTCACGAAAGCCGCAGTCATTCGCTTTCAGGAAAAGTACGCCAAAGAAATACTCGCTCCGGTGGGCCTAAGCAAAGGCACAGGGCTTGTAGGATCCTCTACCAGGAAAAAAATTGATCAAATGATACGGTGAATAAGTTTCTTTTATTTATTTTGCTCATTATATCAGCTGCGCTTGCGGTCATCTATTTCGCGGCGGAGAGTCCGCAGCTTCCTTACGAAACGCTGCCCGAACGCGGCCCGCTTCATTACTATCAAAATGCGGAGGCGCCCATAGAAAAAATTCACGCCCTCGCGTTGTATTTTGTCCCCAAAAACAAAATAGCATCCGCCATTCCCGACTGGCGGGAGACACTCGAAACCAACATCAAAGCGTTGCAGCGATTTCACGCGTTTCAATTTCAGGGAAGATCGCAGGTATCCTATGAAATATATCCGAGGGCGGTCATCGGCAGGCAAGACAATATGTTTTACGATACGGAAATTACCCAACACGGCAATCCGGAGGCATTGCGCCGCACCGCAGAGGAACTCGAAGAACGATTGTTCAGGCCCGGAGGCGATCTGTATGATGCGTATTGGGCAGCGGTAGAGCCCGGAGTCTACCGCGTGATGATTGTGATGTATGAGGGAGTTGGGGCTTCGGGGAGCGGTAACACCGCTTTTGTTTCAAGAATATTTTTCTCCGACCCTCGCTATCGCTCTATGGCGGCCACCACGCTTGCGCATGAATTTTATCACACGCTCGGCATACCGGATGCCTATGAGCTTTCAGAGGCCATTCCCACCTCGCAAGATATTATGGGATTAGGCAGATCAAGACCTCTTGAAAAGACGTATATAGAAAAGAACACGCTTTATCAACTTGGATTATAATTGGCATGAAGGAACATTTTTTTAAGAAAGCCTTCACCTCCCCGCTCCTTAGCAGGTTTATCATTTTTTTCGTGATCCTCGCCGCTTTTCCTCTGCTGATAGTGGGCACCATGAGTCTCTATCTTTTTGACGCATCGCATCGTCAGGATGTATCCAATTTGGAGCTTCAGCTTATTGATCAAAAGATAGAGGAGATAAGAAAATTTTTTGCCGACACGCTTGATGTCATTCGCCTGCGCGTGGGTATTGCCGAAAACACCGCTCTTGATAATCCCACCGCACCATGGCAGGAAATTCTTGCTCAAGAATTGATAGACGCCAATGCCGCTTTTGAGGAAATAAGTTTCATCAATCCGCAAGGCAAGGAAGTGGCAAAGCGCTCAAGAATAGTCGAAGAGACGGAATTGATTTCGGTGCGATTGTTGCCAAAATTTCAGCAAGCGATCACTGGCAAGGATTACATCAGCGAGGTTTACTACACGCTTTCCGGCCCCATGATCACCTTGGCTGCGCCGGTAAAGGTGGGAGAGCAGATTATTCAGGTGGTAGCGGCAGAGGTGAATCTCTCGGCGCTTACGCGCTCTCTTGAGGCGGCACGGCTGGGAGAAAGCGGGTATGTGTTGCTCCTTGATCAGAATGGAGCATTGATCGCGGGGCAGAGCGGGAAAAACATATCGACCGGGAGCAATCTGGGAGCGTGGGAGCGCGTAAAGGAACTCATGGAAGGCACCGTTTTTGACGGCCTTGGCGAGCGCGATCGTTATGAGAGTTTTATAAGCGGTACGGCGGTGGTGGCAAGCGGCAAAAAAATTTCTGAAATCGGCTGGATTATGCTTGCCGAGTGGCCATTAAGCGATGCCGATGCTGTCATCGGCGATGTACGAGATCAAATCGTTCTCTTTGTCATCTTTGCGTTAGCTGCGATTGTGTTGGCCGCTCCTTTTTTTGCGGCACGGCTTATATATCCTATTCGGTTGCTCGAGGAGGGTGCAGTGGCAGTTGAGCAGGGCGATTTCGAAAAACATGTAGATATCAAAACCCGCGATGAATTGGAAGATTTGGGCAATGCCTTCAACAATATGGTAAAGGGTTTAAAACGGCTCCGGGAGCTTAAAAGCGAATTTGTATTCATTGCCGCCCATGAACTGCGCAGTCCGGTGACTGCCATACGAGGATGGCTTTCGATGGTGAAGGAAAAAAAATGGGGCGCGCGTGAAAAGGAACTCTATGAATATATTGATCCGGTAAGCGAAGCCAATGATCGCCTGGTCAATCTGGTGAATGATATTTTGGAAATCGCGCGCTCGGAGGCGGGGCGCATTAAGATCAAAGTATCGGCCATTGATATCCGTGAAAGTGTGGAAACGGTACTTACCGAATTAAAGCCCGTTGCCGGCCAGAAAAAAATTTCGTTGGAGTACGCAAGGCCGGAAGCGCCACTGCCGGTTCTTGCCGATGCCGTACGCTTGAAGGAAGTTTTTTCCAATTTTATTTCCAACGCCATCAAATATAATAATGAAGGGGGGTGGATAAAAGTTACGCATGAGTCCGGTGAAAATAGTATTATCACCCATGTAGAGGACAACGGATTTGGCATGTCGGAAGAAGACAAAAAGCGTCTTTTTGAGAAATTTTTTCGCGCCGAGACGGGCGTTTCCAAAGGCATTGAGGGCACCGGCCTCGGACTTTTTATTACCAAAGAATTAATTGAAAAAATGGGTGGAGCGGTATGGGTCACTTCGGAATTAGGCAAGGGGAGTCGCTTTAGCTTTCGTCTGCCCGTTGCCTCTCCGACATAATCGCTTGACAGACTTTTTGTAACGAGTATAATGAAAATAAGAGTGACAAGTCTGCTTTGATCGAAACCGCTCGATTTCCGAAGAGCTCCCGAAAGGGGGCTTTTCTGTTTATAAACCTACTGGTATTATCACTTTGTGGATGCGAGGGCTGAGTCCGAGCGGTCTCGGGAGCAGACTTGTCACTCTGCTCTAGGGGTTCGACTCCCCCTCGGTCCATACAAAAAATCTCATCGCTCGATGAGATTTTTTGTTTTTTGATTGTGGCAGGTAAGGGAGACTTGCTACCTTGCGACCGCATAGTAGTAAGTCACCTTTCGTGAAAGAATGCTTTTCAGACTTGTGAACATCGTAAAAAGCCATTATTTTAGGGCATTTTTTTGTATGTCCCAATGGGCGGATTTATACAAATGATCTTGCATGAAATTTTTTCGGATTGTATGATGGAACATATGAAATCACAAACCATGTCGGAAGAAGAGCATGATCAGATAAAAACCGATTTTCTTACGCTTGCCAGCCACCAGTTGCGCACGCCGCTTACTTCCGTTAAACTGTTTGTAGAGATGCTGTTGGCCGATACGGGCGCGAATCTTTCCGAACGCCAGAAAGATTACTTAACGATTATTCAGGCCTCTGCGGATCGCACCATTCAGTTGCTGGAGGATTTTCTTGCGGTTATTCGCATTGAGATGGGCCTTCTTGAATTACACATAAAGCGTATTGCTGTTGAGGAAATGATTAATCGCACACTGAAGATGCACGCGCGACAGGCGACAGCACGCGCCTGCACCATCAATGTTAAAAAACCAAAGGAAGAAATGCCGTATGTGCTCGCCGATCCTTTTTTGTTTCGTCATGTCGTCTCCGTGCTCTTGGAAAACGCCGTGTTTTATTCTTCCAAAAATGCCTGCGAGGTAACCATCGAACTTGTTCGCGAAGGCGCTATCATTATTATGAGCGTGCACGACAACGGCATCGGGATCCCCACCGATTTGCATCCCATGGTGTTTTCTAAATTTTTCCGCGCTCCCAATGCTCTGAAAGCCGTACCAGAAGGATCAGGACTCGGCCTCTATATGGCAAAAAAATTGGTCGAAATGATGGGTGGCTCTATTTGGTTTGTTTCCGAGCAGGGCAAAGGAACCACCTTTTTTGTTGCATTGCCCGCAGAAAAAGTTTAGTATAGTAGTATAAGTTTAGTATGGCATCACCTCACCTCCTTTTAGTAGAAGACGATAAATTTATTTCCCGTGCCTACAAAGATGGCCTTGAGCGGGAAGGTTTTGATGTGGATACGGCATTTGACGGCGTGGAAGCCATGGAAAAAATTCGCGCTTCTTCCCCCAACTTGGTATTGCTTGATCTTATTTTACCCGAAAAAGACGGATTTGCCGTTCTTGAGGAAGTGCGTTTGGATGAATCCTTAAAACACGTCCCCATTATTATTTTGAGCAATCTCGGACAAGAATCTGACATCGAAAAAGGACGATCGCTTGGCGCGCTTGATTATCTCATCAAAGCCGATGTGTCTATGAAGGATGTTATCGAGAAGGTAAAATTCCATTTGGCCAAGGAGCGCGTTGGTCACTGATATGATATGTCAGATGATGGCAAAAAAACGGAACTCCAATACGCAAGAGATACCATCGCCTCGATGCTCGCAAGCATCCGGGAGGGCGTTATCATTACGGACGGCACAGGCACCATTCTTGCTGCTAATCCGGTAACGGAATTATTGACGGGTATTTTACCCACCGAACTTATAGGAAAAGGTATCGAAGAGATGATGACTTTTGCCTGCGACAATGATGACGTTTCCGATTTTTTTGAAGAATCCTTGCGCGGATGGCGTGCCCTTGAACTTCCAAAAAATTGCAGCATTACGCCCAAAGGAGGGAAAGCGCGCATTCCCGTAGCGGCCAACGCCACTCCGTTATTTAACCCGGAAGGCGCTTATACCGGAGTCGTGTTCGTGCTTCGCGATCTTACCGAAGAAGTGAATGCACGGAATCGTCAGTATCAATTTCTTTCGTTTGTATCTCATCAACTTCGAGCCCCCATCGCTTCTTTGCGGCTCGGTTTGGAAATGCTGCTTGATAAAAAAGAAAGACTCGTGCCGGAAACGCATGAAATATTAAGGGACTTATACGATATTACCACCCGATTCTCCGGATTGATCAAAGAATTGCTCAATATTACACGGCTTGCGGAAGGGCGCGTGGAGTTTCGGCAAGATTCTATTGATATCCGCGACCTCGGGCCTTTTTTGACACAGGAGTTTGAGCGCCTCGCAACGAGTAATAACATTACCTTCAGCTCTTTTGCTGATTCCGAAACACCGTTGATGATGGTGGGTGACAAAGAGCGGATGCTCGATGTCTTGCGCAACTTGGTGGCCAATGCCATATTTTATAACAAACCGCGCGGGGAGGTCGTCATCCGCGGTCGCCTGACGCATAGCAAGGAAGTGGAGACCATTGCCGCGCGTACTGGCGCAGGGCTTCAAATCGGAGAATATCTGCGGCATTTTTCTTCCACGGAGAAAGAAAAAAATATGATCCTCATTGAAGTGGCGGATACGGGGCTGGGCATTCCCGCTTCTGATCAGCCACGGATTTTCGAGAGTTTCTTTCGCGCGCGCAATGTGGTAAAAAGAGGTATCCACGGCACCGGCCTCGGGCTTTCCATTGTAAAATCAATTGTGGAGCATCTCAACGGCCGCATTATGTTTGAATCAAAGGAAGATAAGGGAACTACTTTTTATATTATATTTCCTTCCATTACATAACATGGCATGAAAAAAATTCTTTTTATTGAAGACGACCCTATTATTCTGAAAGTATTTCAATCGCGTCTGGCGGAAGAACATTTAGATATTATCGTGGCCATTGATTCTGATGAGGGCTTACGGAAAGTAAAAACAGAACATCCGGATCTTATTGTGCTTGATATTTTTATGGGAGAGAAATCGGGGCTCGATACGCTTGCCGCGCTGCGCGCCGAAGAAAAATCGGGGGCGCGCATACCCGTGATTATTTTAAGTACCGATGACCGAGAAGAAACACGCAAGAAAGCCGAGGAGCTGGGCATTGAGGATTATTTTGTCAAAGGCCTTGTTTCGTTGCGAGAAATCGTTGCGCGCATTCAAGAGATTCTTGCCTGATACTATGACAAAGGAACAACAAAAAGAAAAGAAAAGCAAAGGAGTGGAGATCAAGCACGATCTCGCGCTTTGCAGAAAGCAACTAAAAAACGCGCGGCAAGGAGTGGAACGCGCGGTCGCAGAGCGCACGCAACATCTTCAGGAAGCCATTGCCGATCTTAATGCCGCAGCACAGGCAAAAGACGAGTTTATCCGCATTACCAATCACGAATTGCGCACGCCGCTGGATGTCATTCGCGGCAATATTGATATGGTGCTCAAAGAAGAAGTGGGCCATGTTGCCCAAGGGGTAAAGGAATATTTAAAGGACGCTCTTTTGGGCGCGGATCGTCTTACGAAATTGGTAAACGATATGCTTGACATTTCGCGGGTGGAGGGCGGCCGCATGAAATTTTCATTGGAAGATCTCAATCTTACGGAAATATTCCAGACGATCTCTAATGAATTCTCTTCGGTAACGCGTGAAAAAAATATTACGCTTCGCCTTGAAATGCCGGAAGAAACACTTATGGTTTTTTCCGATAAAACGCGCATATTTCAGATTGTTGATAATTTGTTGGGAAATGCGCTCAAATTTACGCCGTCGGGAGGATCTATCACGATACAAGCGCGCGAGGAAGAAGATACTGTCGTGGTGGTGGTGCGCGATACGGGCATTGGCATTCGTCCGGAAGATCAGACAAAACTCTTCAAACTTTTTCCTGATATTGATACGGGTATCGTGGGGGGTCTCAAGGGCACGGGATTGGGGCTTAATTTGGTGTGGCGGATTGTGGAGAAACTTGGAGGAGAAATATGGGCGGAATCCGCCGGTCTCGGGAAGGGAGCCGTTTTCTCGTTTCGTTTAACGCGCGCAGGCACCGAGCGCGCAAAGACACTTGCGCGCTATCACAAAAAATTTCTTGAAGGCGCAAATGCCCAGGTTTAACATGCCTCTTGACGGGGGATGTTATTTGGCTATAATAAGAAAGTGTATGAAATACGTGGACATTGAAAATTGCAAAAATAAGTGTATTCGAGAATCCGTCGAAATCCGGAACGCTTGAATCCAGATTCTAGAATCTAGAGTCTGGAATCTAGCAATCCAAAGTAAGAGAGTTTGATCCTGGCTCAGGACGAACGCTGGCGGCGTGGATAAGGCATGCA
>CAYHZD010000030.1:5339-8615 GCA_964361035.1 uncultured Candidatus Saccharibacteria bacterium | reverse complement strand
CCGATGGAACTTCTTGCCATCGTTCTTAAAAGATTTTATACTATAATCTTATCCTTAAATTATCTTCGCCCAGGTGGTGGAACTGGCAGACACGCAGCGTTCAGGACGCTGTGAGCGCAAGCTCGTGGGAGTTCAAATCTCCCCCTGGGCATTACAAAATCTTAATAATATATGACAAAAACCCATCACGAAATTTTTGAAGACTTGTTAAATGAGGCGAAAACTGATGAAAACATTATCGGTTTCTTTTTGGGCGGCTCCCGCGGAAAAGGATATGAGAACGATCTATCTGATTATGATTTGCACATGATTGTTAAAGACGAAGTAGCCGAAGCATACAAAAAAAAATTTGATAGAGAAATGCCTGAAATTGATTTGTCAGTTTCTTCTCTTTCTGAATTTTCCGAATACGCAAAGTGGCAAAGCGATACTCACTGGGATAGATACGATTTTACTCATGTTCAAGCGTTGGTTGATAAAACCGGAGGAGAAATACAAAAACTTATTGACGAAAAGGGTTCAATTCCGAAAGAGAAGCGAGAAGAATTTATAAACGGATCAATTGACGCCTACATGAATGGCTTTTTTCGTTCTGTAAAATCATACCGAAAGAAAGATGCCGCTGGCGTTCGTTTGGAAGCGGCGGCGTCAATTCCTTATCTTTTGAATGCCCTCTTTGCGCTTCATGACAGAGCAACGCCGTTTGCGAATTATTTATCACGCGAACTAAAACGCCGACCACTTGAAAAATTTCCCTGGTCATCAGAAAGATTACTAATGGTGTTGCTCAAGATTTTAAAAAATGGCGATTTGAAAACACAACAAGAGTTAGTAAAAATAGTTGAAAACACTTTTCGCAGAGAAGGCTATGGAAAAGTTTTTGATGATTGGGAAGGAAAAGATAAATGGGCTATGAGCTTTCAATCTGACTTCAAAGCAGATAAACTACAATAAATATGGAAAGAGATTATCAGAAATGGCATGTGCTTAAATCAGAAATTGATTGTAAAAACCAATCGCCGCTTTTCCGAGATCAAGAAATTTGGTGGTGCTCTCTGGGCGCGAATGTCGGCGTAGAAGAGGATGGTAAAAACGAACTTTTTGAGCGACCGATATTGATTCTGCGAAAGTTTAACAGAGAAATGTTCTGGGCACTGCCGATGACATCACGCAAAAAAGAAGGTAAATTTTATTGTTCTTTCGCCTTCCATAACACAGAACGAACAGCGATTCTCTCGCAACTCCGAACGCTAAGCAGTAAACGGCTTATTCGTCGCGTAGGAAAAATAAGCGACAAACAGTTTGATGCATTGCGAGAAACCATTACTACCCTTCTCACAAAAAGAAACGGACCCCTTGCGGGGTCCTCGAGTGCCTAATGGCAATTTGTACTTTTATGGTAGCAAGTTGGCTATACCCTTGTCAATAGCACTCATAAAAAAGTCAATTCTATATTATTAACCTAACATTATTAATTAATCACCATTCTATGATCCAACAAAAAACGACACGGAGGCGTATGACGCCTCGCCCCGTAGAATCACGCAGTAGCTCTCCGGGGCCTCGCACAAAACCTACGGCAAAGCCGCCCGTAAGATCGTCCACCGCACAACCCGTACGGGTTGTCCCTCTTGGCGGACTCGAAGAAGTCGGTCGCAACATGATGTTTATTGAATACGGCGAAGACATCATTATTATTGACATGGGCCTTCAGTTTCCGGAAGAAAGTATGCCGGGCATTGACTTCATCATTCCTAATACCACCTACCTTGAAGAGCACAAGGAACGCATCCGCGGCGTCATTATTACGCACGCTCACATGGACCACATCGGCGCAATTTCGTATCTTGTCCACCGACTCGGCAACCCGCCCATTTTCGCCATGCCGCTTACGCGCGGAATCATTCTCAAGCGCCATGACGATTTTCCTCATCTGCCAAAACTTAATCTGCAGGAATTAAAAACAGACCAAGAACTGGATCTCGGCGTATTTCATCTTGAATTTTTCCATGTCAACCACAATATCTTCGATACCGTCGGGGTAGCAATATACACGCCGGCCGGTATCGTCTGCCACACCGCGGATTTTAAATTTGACAACAATCCCGTCGGCGACAAACCCGCTGACTACGCAAAGATGGCCGAACTTTCGCGCAAGGGCGTGTTGCTCTTGATGTCGGATTCCACCAATGCCAAAGACCCTGGGCACTCGATCTCCGAGCAAACCATTATGGAAAATCTGGAAGATATTTTTGAGCACGCCAAGGGGCGCATTATTACGGCTACCTTTGCCTCGCTCATCTCCCGCGTCCAGCAGCTTATTTGGCTTGCTGAAAAATTTGGGAGAAAAGTTGCCATAGATGGCTACTCCATGCGCACCATTGTGGCAATTGCCCGCGAGCTCGGCTATATCAAAGTGCAAAAAGACACATTCATTGAGATAAAGGATGCGCATCGCTATCCGTCAAACCGTCTGCTTTTTATTGTCACCGGCGCACAGGGAGAAGCGCGTGCGGCTCTCATGCGCATCATCCAGCGCGAGCATCGTTTCGTGCGGCTGCAGAAAGGTGACACCGTGGTATTTTCTTCTTCGGCAATTCCGGGCAACGAACGCTCCATCCAAAATATGCAGGACGTCATCTATCGCCAAGGCGCGCGCGTATTTCATTATCAGATGATGGATATTCACGCAGGCGGTCACGCGAAAGCCGAGGACTTAAAACTTATGATCAATCTCATGCGGCCGAAATTCTTTATGCCGATCCATGGCAATTACTTTATGCTGCGCATTCATGGCGATCTTGCCGAATCAGTTGGTATTCCTCCCGAAAACATCGTTATCCCTTCAAACGGCGGAGTTGTAGAGCTTACGCCGGAATCAGTGACCATTGCCAAGGAAACCGTGCCGGCAACCTATGTATTTGTGGACGGCCTCGGCATTGGCGACGTCAAAGAAGTGGTTCTACGCGATCGCCAGGCAATGGCGAGCGATGGGATGTTCGTCATTGTCGCATTGGTGGACGCAAAAACCGGCAAGGTGAAAAATTCGCCGGATATTATCTCGCGTGGATTCATTTATTTAAAAGAATCGCAGAAACTCCTGTATGAAGCGCGCGGTGTCACGCGCCGCATCATAGAAGAAATGACGGCACAGATGCACCCGATCAATATCCAATACATCCGCGAGGCCCTGCGCGACAAACTCGGCCTGTTCCTCTTCCAAAAAACCTCTCGCCGCCCCATGGTGCTGCCGGTGGTCATTGAGATATAATCGTC
>CAYHZD010000030.1:3609-5239 GCA_964361035.1 uncultured Candidatus Saccharibacteria bacterium | reverse complement strand
TACTCCATCCCTATTCCCTATCATGTTCCCTACTGCCAATAATCTCTTTTTCGGTTGCCTGAAAAAATCGAATATATTGCAAAATGCCGAGATGGTGCAGGTCTTCGATAAACTCCTGCGGCAAGGGGCCCGGACCGAGCCACACGCTCTTTTGAAGCTGTTCAAATCCATGCCATACCAATTCTTCTCGCAGCCAATTGCGCTTCCTTCGCACCGCCTCCGGAATATCAAACGCGACAATAAGATTTCTTTTCTTCACTTTCGATGATCGTCCGCGTCGCAAAGGTAATACGCTCGCCAATTTTGTTTCAAGATATTCTTTTCCTTTCGCAGTAATGTTCCATATGTGATTGCTGTGTTCTACAAAGCCACGTTTTTTGAGTCGATGAAGTGTAGTGCGTAACACTTCCTTTTTAGGTTTCTTTTTTGATTTTTGGTGCGGCAAATCATCTGGCCACGAGTAGCCCGCCATATCCATCCAGAGTTTTTTATACGACCCCGGGCTTGATCCAAGAAATGCAAGCAAAAAATCACCGCCACTTAGCATATCGCTACTATAACAAATTGTGATAGCATTTGTAAACAAAATAGACGATCGTCAGAAATGCTACACATTGTTGTCATACAACACGGCACTGCGTATGATAAAGACATGCCATATAAACAAATACTTCTTACCGGCATGCGGCCCACCGGCGAGCTGCATATCGGGCACTATTTTGGGGTGATCAAACCGCGCATAGAGCTGCAAAAAAAGCATCAGCTATTCTTTATGATTGCCGATCTGCATGCGCTCACGACTCTCACTGATACCACCGCCATCGAACGCGACACATTCCGCATGCTTGCCATGCTCCTTACAAGTGGTTTTGATCAAAAAAAAATAATACTCTTTCGTCAATCTATGCTCCCTGCGCACAGCGAGCTTGCCGTTATTTTTTCTATGGTGACTCCGCTTGCGCTCTTGGAGCTCAACCCCACCTACAAAGAAATGCTGGAAGAAAACCCGCGCAAGCGCACACTCGGACTCTTAAGCTACCCCGTGCTGCAAGCAGCCGATATTTTACTCTACAAACCATCCGGCGTGCCGGTAGGAAAAGACCAAGCCCCTCATGTAGAGATTGCGCGCGAGATCGCGCGCCGATTTAATCATCAATTCGGGCGCGTTTTCCCGGAGCCGCGCACGATCCTCACCGAAGGCGATCGCTTACTTTCTCTCCAGGATCCTTCTAAAAAAATGTCGAAATCGCATGCGGCGCTTTCGTACATCAGCTTGCTTGATCCGTCAGAAGTCATCCGTCGCAAAATCAAGTCGGCCGTCACTGATTCCGGCAAAAACATTCTCTATCGCCCCATTGAAAAACCAGCGATTGCAAATCTCCTCTTAATCTATCATCTTGCTTCCGGCATATCATTTACAAAAATTGAACAACAATTTAAAGAGAGTTCATACGCGGATTTTAAATCCGCGCTTGCCGATATCCTTATTGAAACACTCACGCCAATCCAAAAACAATATCATGCGTTGATTGACAACAAAATGCAACTTGCTCAAGTGCTGGAAGACGGAGAGAAAAAAGCGCGCGCGGTTGCCGACAAAACGCTCTCTGAAGCCAAGAAAAAAATGGGG
>CAYHZD010000030.1:0-3509 GCA_964361035.1 uncultured Candidatus Saccharibacteria bacterium | reverse complement strand
ATAAAGTGTCTTAATTTTCTCCATAATAATTTCCGCGCCTTCCCACACCACCGGATCATCATGAAAAAAACCCTGGTTCGCTTCGATACCCATTTTTTCAGTAAGCAAAAACGGCTCGCCAAACCGAATGGTCACCCACGCACGGGTGAACCAATCACGCGCTTTCATGCCGCCCTCAAACCCCACCAGCGCAATCGGCACTATGGGAACACCCATACGAAGCGCAAGAAGAGCCGCACCCCGGCGCGGCTCGCCAAAAAGCATATCATGCGCGCGATGGCCTTCCGGATACAACCCCACTGTTTTTCCTTCTTTCAGTAATGTCGCGGGAATCGCAAGAGAAGCATCAATCCCCTTTCCTTTGCAAGAAGGAAACGCGCCGAACAGATTGAGAAAAAATTTTATAATCCCGTGACGATACAATACATCAAGTGCCATCATATGCACCGGCATCAAAGGACTTCGCCACGGCAACGCCGAGAGAATAAAAAAATGATCAAGATAGGTGCGATGATTGGACGCCAATAGACAAGGCGGCTTCAATCCTTCAAGATTCTCCCTTCCTTCCACGCGCACGCGGAAAAAAAGGTTGAGTATAATCTTCCCCTTAATCCATGTGATTTTCTGGGCAATGAGCGGCGTCATGTCCTGATGCTAGCAAAAACCGCGCGGCTGTGCTATATTCTTTAGGAAAAACTTAAGAAAGGAGAAGACATGATGCGGCTTTCGGACAGTGAAATAAAAAAACGACTTCGTGCGCTCCCTCAAAATGTGCCGCCTACGAATCTTGAACTGGTAGCACAAGGATTGATTCCGCGCGAACTTGAGGATTTGTTGCGTTCCGGTTGGATTATCATGAATCCCCTTCCTGACGACAAAGAATCATTCGGGCCTTGTAGCGTTGATCTCCGTTTCGGAAGTTGGATAGAAACGCGCCTCAATGCTTTTGAAATAACAGAAATAGAAGGGAAGCGCGTGATTCGTCTTTCCACGTATGACGAAAAGGGCGCAAAAAAAATTGCTCTTGCCAGCGACCGCCTCGTAGAGCATACGCAAGAGGGATCCCACATTAAATTTCATCTTAAAAGCAATGAAATATTTGAGCTCCCTCCCAATCTCCTTATCACCGCTCCTACGCTTGAGTGCCTCTATGTGCCCACCGATCTTGTCGCGTGGCTTGAGGGGAGAAGCCGGTTTGCGCGCCGCGGCGTAACCGTCCATTTCTCCAGCA
Source organism: uncultured Candidatus Saccharibacteria bacterium (assembly GCA_964361035.1). Taxonomy (GTDB): domain Bacteria; phylum Patescibacteriota; class Minisyncoccia; order Ryanbacterales; family CAYHZD01; genus CAYHZD01. The sequence continues at coordinate 2,278 of CAYHZD010000030.1, read as the reverse complement.
ACCGATTTGATCCCGGGTGGTGCGGCGTGATGGTGATGGAAATTCACAACTTAAGCGCAGCCGCCGTCAATCTCTATCCCGGGCTTCCGATAGCGGCGGCAACATTTGAACAAGTGGGTCCCCTGCCCGTAGAGACGCCGTACTTTGCCAAAAAGACCGCGCGATTCCGCGGCCAGCGATAATCTTACGCAACGCCGGTGCTCCCAAATCCGCCCCGGCTTTTTTTATGCATGGTTGATTTTTCTTCCCAACGCGAAACACGCGTAAACTTTACCAGCATCGCTTGGCCAATCCGCTCTCCGCGCGCCACCGTCACTGATTTTTTTGTAATATTAAAAACTTGCAACATCAATTCGTCTTCTTCTCCACAATAATCTGCATCCACCAAGCCAATGCCGTGCGGATGAATAAGCCCGCGTTTCGGCATGCTGCTGCGCGGCGCTAAAATTAACACGTGGCCAGGAGGCGTCTTAATAATCACATTGGTGGGGATATACCCCAATGTGTGCGGCTTAATGATAATATCCTGCCGCGCGCACAAATCAAATGCCACCGCGCCTTTTGTTTGATATGAAGGCAGAGAGAGCGTTTTATCAATACGTTTGATGGCAACTTTCATATTTTTTATTATAACAAAAAAGGCTGGCAATGCCAGCCGACTGCTTTCTTAGCGAGTAAGGGTATCTTCCACGCTTGGATGCGTCACTCGAGCATCCTCGAATTCTTTCAATTCCGGATAGCGCTCCATGGCGAGCTCGTACATCCGATACGCAGCTTCGCGGTAAGAAAAATGCCCTTTCACTCCCGTTCGCAACTCCGCAATATAGCAAAGCTCTGCCGGATCCATTTTGTAAAGCCGGCGCCGACGAAATCCGAGAGGCAACACATAAAGAGCCTCGTAGGGATACACTTGAGCGATTTGACGACAAACAAGGTTACTTTTGCTCGTGGCCTTGATATACTGATTGAGTTCCGACGTGAGTCCCTCTCCCATCAGGATTGGCGGAATGGCGCAACCATACAGATGAGACAAGTCTTGCCGAATCTTGATACAACGCCGATGTCGCTTCAAGTCGCGGTCAGCGCCGATATCAACACAGATGTCAAAAATGAGAGGATAACCACCGCGAAAAAGCCAAAGAAGCTCATGATGTTGATCGCGATCCGCAAAAAGAGCGTTCCAAACTTCTTTACGTTGGGATTGATTCATCATATCCCGGACAACCTGTTGGACTTGGCGGTACGAATAGTCGCTGACCCAATAAAGTGCCGTGATAATGGTCTCCATGAAGTAATCATCCGGATCGACTAAATCCACATGCCGCACACTGTCCGCCATCACCTTCGGCAATAAACTATCCGCCATTTCGTTGAGTCGCTTTCTTGTACCCTCAAGATAAACATCCGGCTCAAGATATTTCGCCAGCGTGGGCGCCGCCGCGATTTCCGGCAACATGGTTGCGCCCAGTATTTCGCGCGCCACGTCATACGCCGGCTTCTTGCAGGCCTCTTTCATTGCGTAAGCAAGTATTTTAATTTCCGGATGGCGGCTTGCCAGAAGCCGCTGTATTTGTTTTTCCAACGTTCTGATGCTTGTGATCTGACCGACGTTAGTAAGCGTGGCCATAGGCAAAAGATAGCGAGCCACGTCAAACGCTCTCGCCTTGATCGTCCGTTCATATGCATCTTGTTTCATCGCTTCCGGTTTCGGATTTCTTTCGGCATAGACGGCAAACATCCGGTCTGCTAACTTGCGATACGATTGAAACAACCCTTGGATTGTTTCTTGATATATCCGCTTGAGAGTTTCATCCGACCAATCATGCGGCATCCAAAATCGCGGCTGACTAAAATCTTGGTAGCGCGTGGATTGTTCTTGGCCGTCCCACAGCGGCTCATCTTCAATCTCCTCGGCCATCAATTGAGAATACTGTTCAATGGCCATGGTCACATGGCCGCAGTCGGCAATGGAGCCATGGCCGTATTGAAAATAGTATGAGTCAAAAAATTTTTCCGCGCTTCCGGCAGCTTGCTCGGCTGATTGTCGATAGATCCAGTTGATGCTGTCTATCTTTGAGTCCGGGGAGCGACTAAACCGAACAGTTGAGTAAGCATCAATCTCCGGCGGGATATTAACCACTGCATATACGCGTTGTTCTTCTTCTGCCATGTCTTTCTTCCTCCTTTTAATGTAATTCCCCTTAAGCTTGCAAAATCTGCAAGAAAAAAGCAAGATGAAGGGAGAATAGGAGGTACTATGAAAAAAGGAATATTGATT
>CAYHZD010000029.1:0-8619 GCA_964361035.1 uncultured Candidatus Saccharibacteria bacterium | reverse complement strand
CCGAGCATGCCAGTTTCCCCCATAAAAAACCGCGCGGGCGGAATATTAAACCAGAGAAACGCCAAAAGTGCTCCTACGATCACCGCGCAGAAAGCGGCCAAGTCAATTTGATTTTGAAAAAAGGCGATGCCGCTATAGGCAGAAAACGCCGCCGCCAATACACCGGCGGCAAGACCGTCAATGCCGTCAATCACCCCGCTCGCAAACGTGGCAAGCATCACCGCCACAAAAAAAACAATAAAACCAAAACCTAAATCAACCGCACCAAGCCATGGCACCCATACACTTGAAATTTCAAGCTTCGTAAAAAACCACCAGGCGCCGATAAGACCGATTACGGTCACCAATAAAATGCGTTTTTTAAAATCAAGTCCTTTGGCAAAAATCAAATGACTTCCCTGCACCGTAAAAAGATCATCAAAAAATCCGATGATGGAGGCAGCGACCAGCGTAAAAAGCGGCAGCCACGTCTGTGAGCGCGAGAGAAAATCAAGCTTTGCGAGCACCGTGCCGTCGGGATATTGGCTCAAAAAACGAAACAGTAAAATCACAAAAAGGGCAGAGCCCCAGATCAAAAGCCCTCCCATAAGCGGCACCTTGCGGCCTTCTTTTTTTAAGCTGTTAAAAACTGTGGCTTCCCCGCCAAAAAGCGCTTCTTTGCTGTCGCGTTTTTTCCAAAATTCATAACGATAGAGAATCTTCGTAAGCGGCGGCACAAACAAAAACGCAATAAAAAAGGAAAGACTTCCCAATCCAAATACCTTCAACACATTCAGTGTCGCAAACGCTTCGTTCATAGGGTCAGTATAGAGAGTTCTTTAGAAAGAAGCAATTCTCCGCACTGACCCAAACCTTTGGCCCAAACCTTGCTTGGGACAAAATTCACAAATACACTAAAGATCGTTCACCCAATCCAGTAGTTTTTGGGCTTCTGCTTCGCGTTGGCCTGGCGGGGCGCCCAGCAGAATTAAGGCATGGAGTCTGCCGAGGGGCTTTTCAAAGAGCATGACGAGATTTTCACCGGCATAATCGGTGGTGCCGGTTTTGCCGCCCACGTAATGCGGAAAATCACGGAAGGGATTGCGATTCAAAAGCGCGTGAGTGATACCATATTGTGAGACCACACGCGGATCCGGCATGCGTGAGAGATCCCACAGAAGCGGTTGGCTACGCGTAGCTTGCAAAAGCAGAATCATATCGTATGCGGTGGAAAAATTTGAGGGGCCGTGTTCAAAATCTAAACCGGTAGGATTTTGAAACATCGTATGCTGCATGCCAAGCAACCGCGCTTCCTCATTCATAAGCCAGACAGTCTGCGCAATCGCATCAGAAAATGTGAGCGCATGGTAAGCGCGCCCCAATGCTTCCGCAAGCGCAGCCGCCGCATCATTGGAAGAAGAAGCCATCATCATAACGATAATATCCTTGACACTTAACACTTCTCCAATTTGAAGATCGCCCGCAATGCCTTCGGTGGCAATCGCCTCTTCGCTTACTCTTACCGGATAATCCGGCCCTAATTCGCGAAGCGCAAGATACGCTGTCATGATTTTTGTCACACTGGCGAGCGGCAATTGCATGCTCGGCGTTTTTTCAAAAAGCGGTGGATTATCACAGAGGCAGCTAAGGAACGCGGATTGGGATTGGAGCGATGGCATTGATTTGTTGTAGTGAGCGATCTTGTCCCAAACCAGGTTTTTTGCTTTTTGATTCTGCGGGTACTCGTTATTTGCATGATTTACGTTGCTAAAAACCTGGTTTGGGACAGGCGCATCCCCCGCCCCAAAAAACACCGACAACAACAGCGCAAAAATCGATCCTACTATTTCAAACTTCATGTTTTTCTTCCGGTTTTATATTGATGAGCTCATGAAAAGGGAGATCGGAAAGCGACGTGATACCCAAAAATTTCATGGTGGCGGCCGTGGGTTCGTAGAGCGCCACGCGCGCGTCTTTGGGATCTTCTCTTCTTTTGATAAGTCCGCGCACCACGAGTGTACGCAAGGTGAAGGTGGAATTCACTCCGCGCAGATAATCGATACCGGCGCGCGAAATGCTTCCTTTCCAAAGAACAATCGCGAGTGTTTCAAGTGCGGCGTGTGAGAGATCGCCCTCCAATTCTTCCTTGCGGAGTTTTTCTATAAAGCGCCCCGCTTCCGGCGCGCTCACCAACTCAAGCTCTGTTCCTTTTTGTAAAAGGCGAATCCCGCGATCCGCCAATGCGTCGCGCATCTGCGGAAGTGCTTCACGTATCTGGTGTTCGTCTATCTCAAGTACGCGCGCCACCCGTTTGAGAGAAAGCGCTTCGCCGGAAGAAAATAATAATGCTTCTATTGTTTGAGCAAGTTCCATATCTCTTTTTTCTTTTCTTCTAAAAGTTTTGGAGTATCTGCTTCAATATTAATACGCAAAAGATCTTCATTAGCGGCAGGTCGTGCATTAACCCACCAGTGCGGATAAACGATTCTTACTCCATCTATCCACGAAATATTCGCGTCGGCAAAATGAGACGCGAGACGATCCATCGCCACTTCTCTTTTTGATATTGCAATATTCAATTCGGGAGTTTTTGCGTAACGCTTCAATGGTTTTACTAACTCGCTAAGTAATTTCTTTTGTCTTCTTAGTATATCTAAAATAGTGAGCAATGCAAACAACGTAGATTCCGCATTAAAAAAATCCTTAAAATAAAAATGGCCGCTCATCTCTCCTCCGAAAATCGCGTGTTCGCGACGCATAGCCAATTTTATAAAACTATGACCCACGCGCTCCTCTATCGCTCTCCCTCCGATTTGTTCGATCTCTTCGCGCACCACACGGCTTGCCCGCACGCCGTCAAACACGACCGCTTCCTTTGATCCGCTTTTTTCCAAAAAATAACGCCCCAGCAAAGCAGTAATAAAATCCCCCGGAATTGACTCCCCCTTTTCATCCACAAATCCCACCCGATCTCCGTCGCCGTCAAACGCCGCACCAAGCACCACGCTGTTTTTTTGTATTGCTTTTTGAAGATCGCGCATGTTTTCTGGTTTTATCGGATTTGCTTCATGATGCGGAAATGTCATGTCTGTCTCTTCATAAAGAATCTTGAATTGAAAAATGGGGAATTGCTCTAAGAGTTTACGAAGAATAAGCCCTACCATGCCATTGCCCGTATCGAACATAAGAAGGCATTTCTTTTTTGATGGCAACGGACAATACTGCGCACTCGCGAGATCAGAAAATTTTGCTTTGAAAAAATGAAGATAAGCAGGTAAGAAATTTTCTTTTTTTATAGATCCGCGCGAGACCTTGCGAGAAAAAATTGCGCGTTGAGCGACATGTCCAATCTCTTCTATACCGCTTCCTTGCGCAATCGGCACACCGCCGGGTCCCATCAGTTTAATGCCATTAAACTGCGCCGGGTTGTGCGATGCGGTGATCATGGCGCCACCATCCGCTTTTGTATGATGGACACAAAATGTATGCATGGGAGTGGTGGTGAGGCCCGCATCAATCACCTGCACACCCTCCTCTAATAAACCCCGCACAAACGATTCTTTCAGTGATGGCGAGGATTGTCGTGCATCGGAACTGACTAACATGCGCAGTCGTTTTTTGGTTCCGCCAGACGGCGGTTCACTCATCATGCGCACCTGATGCGCAAATGCGCGCGCGATTAAATACGCCGCGCGCTCGTCAATCTCGCTCGGATAGATGCCGCGTATATCATAGGCCCGAAAAATAGAAGGACTAATCCCCTGCCTGCGCATGTGCATATATATAGTGTAGCGAATGATATGAGAAAAAGTAACACTTGACAAATAAATATACTCCGTGGTATCTTTTACCCTAAAGTACCTTAAAGGAGGATCACGCTATGGCAGGTGAAAAAGGTGAAAAAATTGTGTTGCGAGCTAAAGGTGAGATTGTGGTTTTCGAATGGGTCTTACCGGATAGCATCCAGGAAATGTTCGCTGAATGTGAAGCGCATGCAATGCAGGAGCCGGAAGAAATTCAGAGGATACTCTTCATCGGGAAACAAAGACTCATCGAAGATCTTCATCAAATGCTTGCTTCCTATCTTCATCTTCTCGCGGGTGCTTTGCTTTACCCCACAGAAGAACCCAAGGTTATTATCCTCAACGCCTTAACGGATGCATCCTCTAAAATCTTACAATTAATGCAACAAAATAAAGAAGAAACGTTGCATTAACCAACCAATGCGTGATGGATGGCTGGCACAGGATGTCGGCCTTTTTTTATAAATTTTGCAGACTTCTCATTTTTCCTTTTCAAAAATTCAAAAAGATGCTAAACATGCCTTATGAAATACGATATCTATTTTCACGGCGGATGCTTTGACGGCATCGCTTCGGCGGCGGTGATTCGCTTTATGCTTGAACGGGAGGGCCACACGATCGGCCGGCTCCGCCAGATCACCTATCCGGTTGACCAGCGCGCCTGGGAAACAATGCGATTAAAAAACCCGATAGCGATTGTGGACACCCTCTACCATCCTCATGCGGCGATCTGGTTTGATCACCATCCCACCGCGTTTCTGGATGCGCACTGGCAGAAAACATTTGTTGCCGACGATCTTCATATGCTAGACACCGCAAGCCCTTCGTGCACCGGTTTGATTGTGAGGCACCTGACAAACACGTTGCGCAAACCGCTCCCCAAACGTTTTCATACGCTCGCCAAATGGTTGGATATTACTGACGGCAACATTGCCGGCTATTTCCATTCGCCAAAAGCATTTTACAAGGCAACGACACAACCAGCTCTGCAAATACATCACACACTTTGGGTATGCGCGATATTACCGTATCAGCAATGGCTCATCAACGTATTGGTTCATAAAAGTCTTTCGGCGGTGGCGCAATCAGATACGGTGCAAAAACATATCAAAAAATATGCGACGGGCATGAAAGCCACGTTAAAACGATTTGAAAAAATACGCTGTGCCGGCAATGTCGGTTTTATCGTAGACAAAGGAGACGCCATAGGCGCCACCTTTGCCGCTTACTATCATCATCCCGATCTTTTTTATACGGTGCGTGTATTCAGCGAACGCAACAGGGGCTGGAAATTGCATGCGGGGAAAAACCCATGGAACAAACCCGCAACAAACAAACATATCGGCAATTTTTTGCGCACGCATTTCGGCGGCGGCGGCCACGCCTATGTCGGCGGCGCGTATTTCACCACCAAACAAGACGCCCTCAATGCCGCAGAAATTATGATGCGTTATCTCAATAAATAAAGCTTGACCTTCGCCCTTCTTACCGGTAGTTTCCTGCTAACGCCAAAAGGATCGTGCTGGCATAGATAAGATAATTGATAAATTTGCTTCCGCGCGGAGTTATCCTTGTATCAAAAAACCGCCGCGCCGCGTAGATGAGAAAATCTTCCTCCTGGCGGATCGCCCAGCATGCCCGTTTCATTTTGGTAAGCAAACAGTCGCCAAAAACCCAAAGGTGCGCTCGGTGTGCCACGATAGCGAGCAGTACAAAGGGTAAAGGCAAAAAAAATCCGCTTGCTACCGCTCCCGCAATGACACTGACATGAAACCAAAAAAGGAATTCGCCTAGCATGATTTTTTGCACTACAAAAGCGTTGCAACGGTGAAGAGAACAGAAAACTGCTTGCACCAAATAACAACAGAGTTATATGGTACCAGCTCCGCAATAGACTTTTCCACCACATAGGATTGACCACCTTTATTCCCCTTCATGAGTCCGAGATTCAGGTACGCTCCCAACCCTTCCTTTTTTATATCTTTACTTGTCGAAAGATAAACCCAAAGATCGGGACCGTTCGTCACTTTGGTTGATTCACTCAATAACACGCGACTCGATTTGGTTTTGTCCCCAACTATGTCCGGCAGTATGTATACCATACCTTCTCCTTTGTGGATGGGATCAATCTTAACAAACGAACCGTGTCGTCCACCCAACCTCTTGAATTCATCCGGATGCTCCTTAATCCATGAGGCCAATTGCTTCTCGCTGCTTGAAAGCGTTGCTTTCTTGCCAAAAAAAACGTCCTTTAATGATTTCTCGCGAAAGAGTAAGAAAACCTCTTTGATGAATTTTGGCGAAAGAGATAGCTTTGCCATATTATTGTCATAAAACAAATTCTGCGTAGCTAAAAAGTACTTGAAAGGGAACGCACCACACCAGTACCTTATTATATCTGCTGGTATCCGTACTTGCGGGAACTTCGTAGTTCACATTGCCCTTTGTCGCCCGTATTGCACCAAGGTCAACATAATCATTGCCGCCTAAATCTGAAGAGAGATAAATGTGGAGGTTTGGCCCATTGATAGTTTCGAAATCCTCAAATCGCAGTATTTTCTTTTCATCCGCGCTTATTAAAAGAGCTTTCCCCTTAACCTCGTGCGCGCGCGGCATAAACACACCCTGAGCGATTACTTGAGTGCCCTCCTTTGTCGCCATAGGCATTGACTCCATCATTGGTATCGCTTTATTTTCCATCTTCTTCGTCTCGGACTCAAACATATCTTTCTCTTCCGGCGCCATGGTATTAAAAGAATCTTTAATAACTGGCTCGCTTTTTTCAGGAACACCTTTTCTGGCAGTCGGAGACGATTCATTTAACTCCGTAACCCTAAAAACAGGAAAAATAAAATACCAAGCTATGAGGATTACAATTAAGATGATCGCGGCGATAAGAATGGTTTTGTTCATAGATAAATGCTATTATTATAACAACGATATTGTACGTAACATAAAAAGTCAACAGTATGTCGCTTAAAGCAGGAATCGTGGGGTTGCCGAATGTGGGAAAATCTACCTTGTTTGCCGCACTTACCAAAAAGAAGGTGGAAATTGCCAACTATCCGTTTGTCACCATCGATCCGAATGTGGGGGTCGTGGAAGTGCCGGATGAACGGCTTGCAAAATTGGCGGAGGTGGTAAAAACCAAAAAAATTATTCCGGCGGTGGTGGAATTTGTGGACATCGCGGGCCTCGTAAAGGGCGCGCATGAAGGCAAAGGACTCGGCAATAAATTTCTCGCTCATATCCGCGAGGTGGATTTAATTATTGAGGTAGTGCGCACTTTTGAGGATCCAAATATTATTCACGTGGAAGGATCGGTGGATCCGGAGCGCGATAAAACAATTATCAAGGAAGAACTTGCGCACGCGAATCTTTCGGAGAAACCTATTCTTACGGTTTATAACGGCATTAAACAGAATGGTCAGTTTCGAAATATCGAAATACCAACATATCGAGACGGCATCTGGATTGATCTTACAAAAGAATATGAAAAACCAGGCGAAGGATTATCGTATCTCATTTCCGCCACCTATGAGCTCCTTGGCCTTATAAGTTTCTTTACCGCCGGACCTAAAGAAGCGCGCGCCTGGACAATTCCGAAAGGCAGCACCGCCAAACGCGCCGGCCGCGCCATTCACTCCGATTTTGAAGAAAAATTTATACGCGCAGTCGTTATTTTCTGGAAAGACCTCGTGGAGTCCGAATCCTATCAAGTGGCCCGCGCCAAAGGTCTCTTACGCACCGAAGGAAAGGATTATATTGTCCAAGACGGCGATGTCATTGAATTCCGCCACGGCGTATGATAGGCTCAAAAAATGGATAAAATAAATACAGAGGAACGGCGGCTTTACGAACTTAGTTATATGCTTTCAACAAATAATGAAAACGCCGAAGAACTTGCGCTTACCGAGCACCGCGTGCGGGAAGCCATTGAGCATGAAGGTGGCGTGATTCAAGATACGCAACCGCCTAAAAAGGAACGAAATTCCTACCGAGGTCTTGTCCATTTTATCACCGCCCCTTCGGCGCTTGCGCGTATTGAGCGCGCTGCGCGCGGCGTTTCTTCTTTAGAACGCGTACTTGCCGTACAATGGGAACGCACGGTGAAAAGCCGCCGCCACGCGTTTATGCGACAACAGCCCGCCGCAAAAGAAACGCCAAGTCAGATGAACGATCAAATCGATAAAAAATTGGACGAATTATTACAAATACCGTAAATAAACATATATGAATCTCAACAAAGCATTGATCATCGGCAATCTCACGCGTGATCCGGAAACGCGCTCGCTGCCTTCCGGGCAAATCGTTGTTACCTTTGGCGTGGCAACGAACCGCCGCTGGACAGACCCGCAAGGCCAACGGCAGGAACATACCGAATTTCACAATATTGTAACCTTTGGCAAACTGGCGGAATTGTGTAGCCAATATCTTGCCAAGGGCCGCGTTGCCATGATTGAAGGCCGCTTACAAACCCGCTCGTGGCAAGGGCAGGACGGCGCCAAACGCAGCCGCACGGAAATTGTAGCCGACAATATTCAGTTTGGCCCGCGCCCCGCCGGCGGAGTGTATGGGAATGCCGGCAACAGCAATCAATCCGTTGGCGGATCTCAACACGGCAGTAGTGAGACACCGAGTATTCAATATACTGAAGATTCGGAACCGATCAATCCCGACGAAATGCCTTTCTAGAAACTAGAAGCTAGAAAATAGAAAATAGAATAATGAATAATCAACAAAATCAACAAAAAAAGCAGTGCTATTTTTGTGTGGCAAACCTGCCCACGGTGGACTATAAAAATGGCGAGGTTCTGCGCAAATTTATGACCGTGCA
>CAYHZD010000028.1:0-9179 GCA_964361035.1 uncultured Candidatus Saccharibacteria bacterium | reverse complement strand
TTCTTTTTCTTCACGCATGGCGAAAAAATAATATCCGCCCGCCAGAATAATCAAGATGATGATAAGAATAACAAGTTTATTCATAGGATTTTTATTCCGCGGATTCTTCCGCAGGTTCCGTGGTTACCGAAAGACCTTTCAATGCTTTGATTGCTTCTACCAGCGCATCATGTGCGGCTTTGATGGCGTTGCGCGCATCTTCTACAATAAGTTTCGCTTCCTCCATTGCTTTGCCGGGATTTTCTGCATCCGCAATTCCCGCAAGAGATGTTTTTGCGGAATCAAGAGCGGTTTGCGCTTCGGCGATTTTTCCTTCCGCCTCATCAAGTTCCGTTTGAGCGGCGCTTGTGTTGGCTCCCTTTGCCTTCAACGTTTCAATGCGCGTTTGTATTTTGTCGCTTAAGGCGGCAAGACGGTCAATGGTTGCCTGAAGGCGCTTTCCTAATCGTTCAATAAGATTGCCGACGCGTTCTTTATGTTTTTCGGCAAGCCGAACTTTGCGCTTTTGCCACTTTTCTTCAATGGCGGCGCGTTTCTCCTCAAGTTTTGTTTGCAGGCGCTCTTTTACGGCATCTTTGCGCTCGGCTACCTTCGCGCGCAGTGCTTCCACGCGTTCTTGATTGCGTTCAAATGCTTGCCCTACTTTTTCTTGGACTTTTCCGCGTCGTTCCAGTGCACGATCTTTTTCTTCTAAACGCCGTTCCTGCACATTTCCTTTTTTCTCCTGCGCTTTCTCTTGCACATTCTCGCGGCGCTCAAGCGCGCGATCAGTTTCTTCCAGGCGGCGTTCTTTGATGCCCGCTTTTACTTCCGGCGCATTTTTTTTCGCTTTTTCTTTAGCGGCCGGCACGCGCTCCTGCGCTTCCGTTTTCGCTTTTTCTTTCACTTCGGATTGAGCATACAAGGAAGATGCGCCGATCATGACACCGAGTGCAACAATACCCGCGATTGCGATACCGGTTATCGTACGGTCTTTCATAGAGTTATTAATAATGAAATAATGTCAACCTTTCTACTTTTGTTTATGACCTGAGTATACTAAAAAAAATATATCTGTCAACCATTTGCCATATTCGTTTTTTTGCGGTATAGTTTTTATTTATATGGTGCCTATGGTGTAGCGGTTAGCACTAGAGTTTGTGGTCTTAGTTCAGAACTCGTTTCATTGCCATTTGATCGTTGTTATATTACAATAGATATGAGATATATACTGTATGCCTATTGTAAAATGTAAAATTTGTAAAAATGGGTTTTATGCAAAACCGTTTTGGCTTCTTCACGGATGGGGTAAGTATTGTTCTAATCAATGTAAACGGATAGGGCAAAGAACGGGGAAAATGGTCGATTGTTTTTTGTGCGGAAGAGCTACATATAAAGCCGGCAAAACTCTTTTACGGTCAAAAAGTAAAAAATATTTTTGCGGTAAGTCTTGTCAGACCGTATGGCGTAACAGTATTATCTTTGTAGGACCAAAACACGCGAATTGGAAAGATGGAGCGCACGTAGAGTATAGAAATATCATGTTTCGTAATAAAGTTGCGCAATATTGTAGATTATGTAATACAGAGGATAAAAGAGTACTAGTTGTGCACCATATTGATAGAAATAGAAGCAATAATAAACTCAGTAATCTTTTGTGGCTTTGTCATAATTGTCATTTCCTTGTACATCATTGTCGTGATGAGCGAGAGAAAATTATGGTGCCCATAGCTTAATGGTTAAAGCACTGCTCTGTGGAAGCAGATATGAGGGTTCAATTCCCTCTGGGCACCCTATCAAACAAAATATCCTCTCTTGTGGAGGGTATTTTGTTTGATGAGTAAAAAATCAAGAATCGGTATTCCTCCGACCATAAGTCGGAGGAATCCCGATAGGCACCCACCTAAAATTCCCCTTATTTTCCTTAATCATAAAAAAAGAGGCTTATGTAGAGCCTCATGAACGCAGTGGATTTTCTTTCCTTTCTATTTCTTCTTGGTGAAGTGTAGTATCCCCTCCATGTTTCGCCCAAATCCAAGGCCATCCTTAGTAACTTGGGCGGCAACGAGAGATTCCTTTCCTTCGTCCGAAGAGGAACAAATGCTGAATGCCACCCAGTGTAGGAACAGTGCGATAGAAATCTGATCCCTTAAGTGCCAGCAACCCCGAAAAGTATCCCAATTTCGAGCGATAGTAGGCAGAGGCAGGCCGCTCTGGTCCTCTCCGGTTCTGATCCATGTCATTATTTCTTCAGATATCTCTCCGTACCTACTAGGGACATTTATTTTTGCCAACGGAACATTGGGGATGGCGATCTTGCTCATCCACGCATGATTTTGCTGCCCTGTGATAAAGCGCGGGAACAATTCACAGTAAATACGCGGATTCTTGCAATCGTTTGCCAAAACAAAAACATCCATGTCAAACCCCCGTTCCGCAAAATCTATGCCATCAAGGTTAGGAATATATGGTGTGATTCTGGGGAAGAACTGTTCGACCAAATGGAGGAGTAGCCGCTCCATAGGAGATATTATAGAGAGAGATTCAAATACATCAGCTGAATCAGAACCCTTTCTGCACATGCGTAACTCCTCGGCTACTTGCTCCTGAGCAAGCTGCATGTAGTAGGTAAAAATCTCCCAGGTTATGCGATGGGGTGGCTGGACACCATCAAATGTCGGACAGATCACTCTGTGTATGGTAAGAAACTTCTCTTTTTCTTTTCCTTGCGGACTTCCTTTATCAAAAAAGAGATTAGTCATACTGTGTACCTCCTTTTGTCTATTTTGAGGGGTCTGGGTGCCAATCAAGCTTTGATAGTAGGATAATATATCTTTTAGAGTTTGTAAAGGGTGGGCAAAATCCACACAACCGGTCATCAACCCCTCCTTCGCACAAGGCTACGGAAGGGCAAAACAGGTTCTCCTCCTACGCCGCGTCTGACGCGGCTTCGGATGGACAAGTAACGTAGTCCATTTGCTTTTGCTCTCTGTTGCTGATATTATAGTAATGTTATGAAACACTACAATTTTCCAGTAATTTTTTCACACACCTCTAACAGGGGATAGAACCTCTTGCTTACAAAATAAAAAAGGACGAAAATCCGTCCCGCAAGTCGTTTTAATGCCGAACAAGATATCTTTGGGTTGTCTCGATGTCCGTCTTGTTTGGTATATAGTTAATTAAATCAATATCTATAGATCCTTTGCAGTGGTAGCATTTTGTAAATGCACGAAGCTGCTTTAGGTCTATAGGGACAATATTTTCATACTGACATTGAGGACAATCGCATCTCAATGCGAAAATGAGCACGCCCTCTATAGATTGCACCATGTTTATATGCCTCCTTACACGATTATTTTATTCAAGCTATTTTTACCAGAAATAGATTGGTAGAGCAAGTGGCGACTAGCTGGACCAAATGATATGATATCATTATGCAACGCGAATTAAACAATTTTGCCTATATTGATGGCACGAATCTTCATAAAGGTATTAAAGAGCTTGGATGGAGATTAGATTACAGGCGATTTCGAATATTTTTGCGAGACAAATATCATGTTGGTAAAGCATATATTTTCCTCGGATTCCTCGTAAAGAATTCGCAGATGTATAAGGATTTTCAAAATTGGGGATACACGATTGTTTTTAAGCCGACGATCCCCAATAACGAAGGAGAAGTCAAAGGCAACTGCGATGCAGAACTTGTTTTACAGGCAGTTTCGGGTTTTTATGAAAAAGAATATGAAAAAGCAATCTTGGTAACTGGCGATGGCGATTTTGCTTGCCTCGTCAATTTCTTACAGGAGAGGGGGCGACTCGAAATGGTGTTGAGCCCGAATCACAAAAAAGCATCCGTGCTCCTTCGGCAAGCGGTACCAAATAACATTTTATTTCTTGAGCGTTTTCAAGATAGATTGGAATATAAGCCAAAAAGTATCCGAAAATGAAAAAGCCCCGCTGCAGGACAAAACCTACATGGGAGCTTCTTCTTGGTGATCTTACCTTTAGTATAGCGCATACAAAAAGGAAGTCAATAGCCGACTAAACAGGTTCTCACGTAGTCCATTTGCCGACCCTGCTGAGCGGGGTTTATGAGACGCTTAGCGTCTCACCCCAAAGCGAAGCGGGGTATCGGCTCGCTAAGCGAACCGCCCCTATTCGTGATAGATAAAATTCATGTTTTATGTTTATATTCTCTTAAGCAAAAAAGATGGTCAACTATATGTTGGCTTTACTCCTGATCTCAAACAAAGATTTAAGAAACACGAAAACGGATACGTTCTCGCTACAAAGAATCGGAGACCATTGGTGCTTATTTATTACGAAGCATATACATCAAACACCCACGCTAAGCGTCGGGAGAAATATCTGAAAGGCGGCAAGGGAAGAAGCGAGCTCAAGATTCAGCTCAAAGAATGTTTCAAGAAAATGAATTATAAATATCGATAATTTATTTTTGAAATAAAAAAAATCCGCACCGCTGCCTTATGGTTATCATAGTTTCTCCTTTCTAAGGTATTTCTAAACTTTATGATATCATAGTTTCCTTTACTTGTAAAGGTTTATGAGCTGTTTGAATAATACATTATTTTGTGATAGCATTTTTTTTAACATACGCAGAGCAGGAGATATCATGGGATTGCTCTGGAAAGAGGAGAACAGCAATTTGTCATTTCTATTTAATTCTTCCTTACAAGCAGTACAGAAAATGTACACAAAAGGAGTAGATTATGGCTATGACGGAAGGACAGAACAATGACGTTTGCGCGTCATGTCTTATAGAATGGCATAATAAGGCACGCACGAAAAGGCAGATACACAAAGCAATCATGACGTGCACGCATTGCGGCGTCGGATTCTGTGACACCCATGCGACGCATCACGGACAATTAAAAGATGTGCAAGCGCATGACGAAGGAGAAGGAGATTAATATGAGAATCGAGCAAGAAAGCCAGGCATTGGTTTTTAAGCGATGTGCTATTGTATGTCCTGATGGCATTGAAAGGGCAGGATGGGAAATGTGGGCTTGCGGGCAGCGATTTGCCCGAGGAATTGACAAAGAAGAGCTTGAAAAGGCATATCTTCGCCTTTCTCTTCCCCCTGAGCCCCTTTCTTACCATTGGCGTTCCCGGCCGCGGCTGCCGTTGAAGCATAGGGGAAGAAAGATCGAGAATAATGAAAGAGAAGCAGATTTTTTGTAGAAATAAGTAAAAAGGGAAAAGAAACCCCTCCGACCGCGGTCGGAGGGGATTTTTATACTCATTTGCACGCAGATGAACGACAGAGTATATTGGATATGTGATAAAAAAATATTTTTTATTTTCATTACTATTGCCGATGCTTTCCGTTTCGCTTCTGGCGGCAACGCCTATTCCTGCCCACGCTGATTGGTTTGGGCAAAAATTGTTTGCCTCAATTTTTAGTTCGTTTTTTTCAAAAGTAAAATCGCTTTTCACCACGAGCGAAAAGACTCCGCAAGGAGAAACTTCAGGCATGGTACAAGCAAACTGCATCCCCCCGGTTCCCCCGCGACCGGCAGATATTAATAAAGGTACGCATTATGCATCCATAAACATCACCCCAGAAGTATCAACGGCGGGACCCGACAATATTGTCACTATAGCGGTGACCCCTAAAAATTTAGATGTTGTTGAAAGTGTGGGTATCAGTGGCGGCCCGGTTGATGTTACGGAAAGCGATCTCATTGATTGGTATCCAAAGGATCCTGCTACGGCGCGATTTACCCAGCATAGAGTTGATATTGCAGGTCCTAAAAAAGGAATGGTAACGGCGTATGGGTGGGGATTGCGCCTCTATGATAGAAGTCATAAAACGCTTCCCATAGACCAGACCTATTGGGTAAAAGTCAGGATGCGAAACGCATCTATTCCAGAGAAAGCAAGAGATATGATGAGCGCTGATGGTTGGAGAAAAATCTACTACCATATTGGCAATGCAGCGATTTCCGCACCTTCTGGAACCCACAGCATCTATGTCGGCCGGGAACAGAAACCCAGCTTAATCACGACCATTCCGAACTATAATCCCAAAATTTCCTCTTCCTATGGAGGATTCTCAAAACCATTTACTCTGGTTCCGAACGAACATTTTGAGATTCAAACAAAATCGCTGGGACAGGCGGGCACGATCACCCTCAAAGTGAAAAACGCCAAAGTTATCGATGGTGAAACAAGAGTAGTGAAAGCTGATGAGACGATTACTTGGAAAATACAGCCGCTTAAACTGGATCTGCCGCTCCTGCTTGAGTTGAGCCTCAAAAACAGCTGCGGCGAGGATTACTTCAGAGACCAGCCAAAAGCCGCTGAGCTCGCCGATTTTGATAAATTTGCGTTTTGGGTTGAATACGATTTTGCCAAACTCGCCACGGATATGGTAAATCTTACTGTTGAAGCGCGTAATCCTTCCTTGGCGCCGCTTTTTGTCGGCGGCAAATACGACCAATATGACAATTCTTATCCTATTTTTGCAAGCATCTTTACCAAAGGGGAGACAAAAGTTCCTGTTCCTGACGTCCCGATTACCTTTCAGGCCTTCTACAAAGACAATCAAACGGAAGAAGTGAAAAACTTGGTATTTCAAATGTATGCATCGGGTGGAAACGGAAGAAAGGGCGCTGGTGAAATTACTATCAATACGTTAAAAGATTCTACGGGGATTGGATCGGCGTTTCTCAATATCGTCGGATCAAAAATAACTGCCAAAGATGCCAAGCGCGGCATTATTATCAAAACGACTTCCAGCAGATTCCCCGGGCTTTCGGCGGAAATGGCCGTCCCCATAATTGTCTCGAAGGAAGCCGAGTCGCAACCAAAACCTCTCGCGCCTATTTCCAAACCAGAGCCGACTCCCAAGCCCACGCCGATAGAACAATCAAAAAAAGTCCCGCAAAGTCTTATCGTATCTGCGAGTCAGCCGTTTGAAGGCATAAAAGAAGGAGACAAAATTACCTTTACGGCAAAACTCGTGATGACTGATGGTTCTTCGCAAGTGCTCAACGATAACGTGGCGTGGTCTGTAGCGGGAAAGATTGGCAGCATTGCGTCAAACGGGATTTTTACCGCAAAACTCGATCCCTTGGTTGCTGAATACGGCGAAGGAGTCGGATTCATTATTGCTGTCTATAAAGATGCGAGCGGGAAAGAATTTATCGGACAGACGCCTATTTTTAAAGTGAAAACATTTGTATCGGAAGATTTTATACCGGAAGATGTTGATACGCCAGGATAACAAAAAAAGAAATCCCCTCCGACCGCGGTCGGAGGGGATTTTTTATATAAGCTGATGTTTCTGGAAGAACGCTACCGCCTCCTCATGGCGATTAATATGGTAGAGGTGCATGTTTCCCCGCGGCATTGCGGGAATGGCGGCGGCCATGCCGTCAATGTTAGGCTGATAATCTTCGAGATAGTAAATATGAGAAGGTAACACGGAGAGCGTCTCAAGAGCGTGGCGATAGATGGTCGGCTCTGGCTTGCGGCTGCCGATGCGGCAGGAAAAGAAATGATTGATGTAATGTTTCCAGAATGTCACCGCATCCAGATGTTCCAGGCCCAGGATGCTTTGAAAAAGGATCTGAAATTCGCCCGCGGTTTTTTTGCCGCGCTCAAAGGGTTCCAACGCAACTTTGTAAGCGACATTTTTTGCCGTTTCAAATTCATTCCTTGTCGGCCATATGTTGTTTTCAAGATAGAGTTTTTCTAGCCACGACTGCATATCAATAAGGGGCCACACCACTCCGCCGACATCACAAATTACTACTCGTTTTTCGTTTTCCATAAATACTCCTTTCTTTTTTGACAAATTTTCATGTGTACGCTATCATAAGCATATCGCTTTTGCAAATTGTCATTTATTAATTATGTGTAACATCGTTACCAATTATGCTAACCCTTTCATCACTCGGCGTGATGGCCCTTTTTGCCGTGGGCATCATCGTGGGCTATATGGTGCGCCAAGCTATTACCCAGCACCGCAAAAACTCGCTCGAGCTCAAAATCAAGCAGCTTTTGCTGGATGCGAAAGCCCAGGCGCAAGAAACACTCTTAGGAGCTAAGGAAAAAGCCGCTTCTGTTCTTGAAGTGGCAAAGTCGGAGACACGATCGCGCGAATTTGAATTGCGCAAACTCGAAGAGCGCATTCGGCACAAAGAAGAATCGATAGAAAAGCGGACGGTCGATTTAGATCACGAGCGCAAAGAGCTTGAAGGTCATCGTGAAAAAATAGCGCGCATCAAAGAAGAAATCGCGCAAAAGGAGGAAGAAAAAATCCGTGAACTTCAGCGGGTGGCGGGGCTTACGGAGAAAGAAGCAAAGGAGATGCTTTTCTCCAGCCTAGAGAAACGCTATCAGGACGACTTGCTTGCACGCTTGCATAAGCTGGAGATGGGCGGCGAAGAAATGCTGGAAAAACGCGCGCGCGATATTTTAGCATCAGTGATTCAGCGCGTGGCAACTCCCACCACCTCGGAAGTAACCACCACCAGCGTTGCTATCCCCTCGGAAGATCTCAAAGGCAAGGTGATCGGCCGCGAGGGTCGCAATATCCGCGCCCTTGAGCGCGCCGCCGGCGTGGAAATTATTATTGACGACACCCCCGGCACGATTCTCATTTCCGGATTTGATCCGGTGCGGCGCCATATTGCCAAAATGGCGTTGGAAGATTTGATCATTGACGGCCGCATTCAGCCGGCGCGCATTGAGGAGACGGTAGAGAAAGCAAAGCAAGCCATTGATAAAATTATGAAGGAAGCCGGCAATGCCGCGGCCTATGAAATCGGCATATTTGATCTTGATCCTAAACTCATTCAATTATTGGGGCGTTTGAAATTTCGGACCAGTTACGGTCAAAACGTGCTTCAGCACTCCATTGAGATGGCGCATATCTCCGGCATGCTGGCGGCCGAGCTCGGAGCGGACGTGGCAGTCGCTAAAAAAGGAGCGCTGCTCCACGACATCGGCAAAGCCGTGGATCATGAAGTGCAAGGCACGCATGTGGAGATCGGGCGCCGTATTTTGCAGAAATTCAGTATTGAAAAGCCGGTGATCCAGGCCATGCAGTCGCATCACGAAGAATATCCATATGAAACGCTTGAATCCATTATTGTGCAGACGGCGGATGCCGTCTCGGCTGGCCGGCCGGGCGCGAGGCGCGATACGGTGGAGCATTACTTAAAACG
>CAYHZD010000027.1:0-9191 GCA_964361035.1 uncultured Candidatus Saccharibacteria bacterium | reverse complement strand
ACGGCGATACCATCGAGGAAGTGGATAAAACCGAAGCCGAAATGCGTTCCATTTTAGAGTCCAAACTTGTCTATGCCAAGCAGGCGCTTTTTCAGCAGCAGGAAGGCATGGAGACGGTATTCCCACTTGCTTCCGACAAATTGCAGGTGCACACCTATTTGAACTCCTCGCCGGTTTCCAGTGTGTTTCCGTTTGTATCGTTTGATCTTACTTCTAATAAAGGCATTCTCTATGGCATCAATCGGCATAATAACTCACTGATTCTTTTTGATCGTTTTTCACTGGACAATTATAATTCAGTAACCTTTGCCAAATCCGGATCCGGCAAATCATATGCTTCCAAGCTCGAAATTTTGCGCTCGCTGATGTTTGACGTGGACGTGATCGTCATAGATCCGGAGCGCGAATATGAATATCTGGCAGACGCCGCGGGCGGCAGGTATTTTAATATCTCGCTTACCTCACCTAATCATATCAATCCTTTTGATCTTCCGCTTCCCGGCGAAGATGAATCGCCTGCTGATGTATTGCGTTCGCACATCATTAATTTGGTAGGGCTCTTTCGCATTATGCTCGGCGGGCTTACTCCCGAGGAAGACGCTATCATTGATCGCGCTATTTTTGAAACGTATGCGTCGCGCGATATTACGCCGGATTCTAATTTTGCCGCGATCAGCCCGCCGCTTCTCTCTGATTTCGCATTGATTTTAGCGGGCATGGAAGGAGGGGAGACGCTCGCGATGCGGCTTAGAAAATATACGGAAGGCACCTGGGCGGGCTTTATCAATCAGCCCACGAATGTGGATGTCAATAAAAAACTCGTGGTATTTTCCGTGCGCGATATGGAAGAGGAGCTCAAGCCCATCGCCATTTATCTTATTTTAAATTACATCTGGAGCGCTATTCGCCGCGAGCTTAAAAAACGCCTTTTGGTAGTGGATGAGGCGTGGTGGCTGATGCGCAGGGAAGACGGCGCCTCGTTTTTGTATGGCATCGCCAAACGCGCGCGCAAATACTATCTGGGGCTCTCCACTATCACGCAGGACGTGGAGGACTTTATGAAATCCGAATACGGCAAACCCTTGGTTACGAACTCCTCTATGCAATTGTTGCTGAAACAATCGCCTGCCACGATCAATGCGATTACTGAAACTTTCAATCTCACCGAAGAAGAAAAACTATTGCTTTTAGAATCCGATGTGGGCGAAGGTATTTTTTTTGCAGGCCTTAAGCATGTGGCGATCAAAATTTTGGCGTCGTACACGGAGGATCAAATCATTACGTCGGACCCGGCGCAATTGCTGGCAATTAAAAAAGCTAAGGCAGAATTAAAATAAAGTCAAAACCATGGACGATTATGCAGCACAATTAAATATGGCCCGCAACAAGAACCGGCAGGAAGAGCCGGAATATATTGATACGGAATTGTCGGAAGAGGATATCGCCGAATTGCAAATAAATCCGCCTCAAGAGCCGATATTTCCAATCTTTATTTTCGGTTTAGCGGTAGCTAAAGATTTACTTGATTGGGCGCACGGCGGATTTTTGGGATGGCTTTTTGCGATCATGCTCGGCGGTATTATATGGATATGGCTTCTGGGGAAAATCGGCATGGTGCGCAAATATTTGTTGCGTCGGCTGATATTTGCCGGTATTACGCTTGGTATTACTGCTTTTGTCCCTATTGTGAATGTATTTATTCCCGAAGCAACAATTTTTGTGCTTCTTACTCATCACCGGGAAAAAGAGATTGTGGAGCGATTCTTTAAGGTATTGGAACAAGCGGAAAGGGGTTTGAAATATTTAAAGTATGTATAAATCATATTCTTCATGAAAAAATTTATTCTATTTTCTATTTTCTATTTTCTATTTTCGGTAGTGCATGCAGCGCCTTTATTTCCTCCTCAAGGTCAAGTCCAGCTTATTCTTTCTCCTGAATTTCCTGAACCCAATCAAGCAGTAACCGTGACCGCGCAATCGTTCAGTTTTGATCCCGATACCACGTTTTTAAGTTGGACGTATAATGGCAAAAATGTTGCTTCCGGCAAGGGGATGAAGTCATATTCATTTAATGCAGGACCGGCCGGGTCACTGCATCGCGTGAGTGTTTCAGCAAATGCCAAAGGGACCACCTTCAGCGACACCCTGTCTTTTCGCGTCTCTGATATCTTGCTTACCTGGGAGGCGCAGACATACACCCCGCCGGGGTATCGCGGCCGCGCGCTGCCGACTTCCGGCGCGTTGGTGCGCGTGTACGCGTTTCCGGAGCTTTTTGTATCTGCCAGTCAAACCGCTAAGTCCGACAATCTGGTATATCAATGGAAACTGGATGATCAAGATATGCGCGATCAGTCTGGCAGAGGAAAAAAAGCGTTTTCGTTTCGGGTGGCAAACGGCCGCGGGGTGACGCACACGGTGAGTGTAACGGTCACCGGCGAAGATACCACCGCGCGCACATTTGCGAAGACAACTATCCGTGTCGAAGATCCGCTGATCCTTTTTTACGAAGATAAGCCATTGGAGGGGCCACGTTACGAACAAACGTTTCCGCGGTTTTCGGCGGCGAGCGGCGATGAATTGCGTCTACGCGCCGAGCCATTTTTCTTTCTTGCCGGCTCTCTTACTGCGCTTGATTATCAGTGGCGCGTTGACGGCCGTGCGCTGGAGGCGGGAGATAAGCCCCGTCAGTTGCTTTTCCACGCGGTCCCCGGAAGTCGAGGGATGCATCAGGTTTCGCTTGCCATCGAAAATAGACAGCAGCTTTTTCAAAGAGGGGATGGGAATGTTAATATAGAGGTACGTTAAAAACAAAAATGCAAAAATCATGTCTCGCAATTTTTTCATCATCGCCATTATTCTCATAACCGTGATTGCCGGTCTTATCGTCGGGTTTTTGTGGCTACGTTATGGAGTGGGACCGCGCCAAGGTCTTGATCGCCTTGAGATTTTTGGCGGTACGCGACCAGGTGATCTTTCTTTATTTGATCGTGAATTAGACAACGTGCCTCTTCCCAAAGAACCTGGTTTTCTTCCGATTTTACGACTGCCCCGTCTTATTCAGCTTACGCATGATGGCGTCGTGGGGCCCACCATGGTGCGCGGCGAAAAAAGGGTAAAGTATTTTAAACGCGCGACCGGCCATCTCTATCGCATTGACGAGGAGGGTCGCCAAGGCGAGGAACGCATTTCGAATCTTACGATTGCGGGCGCGCGGCACGCCGTTTGGTCGCCCAATAAAAATCACGCCGTGGTGACATTTTTGACGGACGGCATCCAAAAACATTTCGCCGTTTCTTATACCGCTACCTCTTCGCAAAGCAAAGAAGTAAATTCACAGGGAATTTTTCTTCCCAGCGACATCAGCGGCATCGCATTTGCATTACGTGACGAGCGCATGGCGTATCTCTTGCCGACCGGAAGCGCGAGCACGCTTTTTGTGGCAAGCTCGGACGGCTCTGGTCAAAAGAGCGTTTACACGACGGCGCTTTCGCAACTTAATCTTTCTTGGGCGGGAGATGAAATTGGTATTACTGCCAAGGCCTCGGGGCTTGCGCCTTCTTTTGCGCAGCGTATCACGCTTGGCGGTTCATCACGCATTATCGCGCGCGACATCGAGGGTCTTGATATAAAGTGGAATGCGCAAGGGACCTCTGCGGTTATTTCGCGTACTTCGCTTAGAGGCAAAAATCTTGCCAATCAGATCATCAACGCAAAAGGAGAAGTGAGCGCGCAGCTGCCGTTTGCCACGATCGCTTCAAAATGTGCATGGAGTCGCCTTGAGGAAGATATGCTCTACTGTGCCGTTCCCCGGCAATTGCCCCGTGCTACGTATCCCGATGCGTGGTGGCAGGGAACGGTATCGTTTTCTGATAATCTCTGGCGTATCAATGGAGCTTCCGGTGAAACCGATCAGATTTTCAACGAACGCGATTTTGATATGATTGATCTCTTTTTGTCCGAAGCCGAAGATCGTCTTTTTTTCCTCAACAAAAAAGATTCCACTCTCTGGTCGCTGCGTCTGGAGGAATGATTTTTGGTATTAGCAGCTATTGGTGACATGGTGCTTGACTTTCATATAGTTTCGTGATATCATGATTTTAATGCATTTTTGATATACGATATACTAAAAAAGGAGGGCATGATGTCGTTCATTGTGTGCTTCAGTTACGGGCTCGATAAAGATGGAAGTTTTGGCGCGACCAATGAGGCGCGTTGCGAGAAGGCGGCTGCGCTTTACAAAGAACTGAAAAAGCGTCGTCCTGAAGATACATGGATCATCGCCACGGCTGGCATGATTCCCGATTTTCCGCAACAGCAAAAACTGTTGTGTGTAATGCAATGGGAAGCGCTAGGAAAACTCGGCGTGCCGCTGCCGCACATGCTGCCAAATGAAATCGATTTCGAGTCGAAGTGGAGAGGGTGCAATGTTCTTTCCACGGTGGCAGAGATTGACGCGGCCATTGAGATTGCAGAAGAAAAATCGCTCAATGGTTCTTTCTACGCGGTCAGTCATTGGTTCCATTTGCCACGCATTTGGTGGCTTGGGCGACGGCGCGGCATACGTTTCGTGCTTAAGCCGGTATGGTCGGCTACACCGTGGAAGAGTGTGGCAGCAGAATTGCCGAAGTGGTTCGTGGTATTGGTCGATTCGTTTTTGTTGCTCTTCGGCAAAAATGGCATCGGTAGACGCGCAACCCAATGGGCACGCGCATACCATATCTGGTGACGGTGACCCAAACCTTGCTTAGGCCAAGGAGGCATGAATTGATGCCTCCCTTTTTTTATTGTAGTATAACATTATGGAGCGATTCCCTTCGTGGCGGGATTATGGATTAGCATTTATAGGCGGCGCGCTTATCGTACTTTTTTTGTCTGTGGTGGTTAAAAATCTTAAAATTTCGCTTCCGCTGCCTCTGTCGGTATGGGCAGCGGCAATGCCGCTCGGCGCAATGGCCGGCATCTGGGTTGCCGGCATAGTAGCGGCGCGCGTCAATCCGATATTCGCGCAGCTTGCGAAATTTTCCGTCACCGGATTTCTTAATTATTCCGTGGATCTCGGCATCTTGAACAGTCTCATTTTGCTTACGGGCAACACCTCCGATGTTGCACTTATCGGATTTCGCGTGGTGAGCGCGGCGATGGCGGTTTCTAACAGTTTCGGTTGGAATCGATGGTGGACGTTTGCGAAACCCGAAGCCGAGCGTGGGGGCGTTCTTCACGAATATGTGAAATTTGTCGGCGCCAGTCTCATCGGGATCACGGTCAATTTCGGCGTATATTTTATTATCGTGATTCTTGTGGAACCGCCCGCGGGTTTAAGCATTGAACGTTGGGCGAATATCGGCACCGTGGTGGGCGCCACCGTCGGTCTTGCTTTTAATTTTATAAGTTACAAAAAATTTGTCTTCAATTCCTAAAAGTATTATTTTTTTATGGCGCATCTTGTTCTCTATCGAAAGTACCGTCCACGGGTGTTTAGGGACATCGTCGGCCAGCCTCATGTAGTTACGGTACTGCAAAATACGCTGCGTGAAGGTCGCGTGGCGCATGCGTATTTATTCTCGGGGCTTCGCGGCACGGGCAAGACAACACTGGCGCGTCTTTTCGCCAAGGCGATTAATTGTGAAAAGCTGGAAGCTGGAAACGAGAAACTGGAAGCTGCACAAACCGAACCTTGTAATAAATGCCAAATATGTGATGCGTTTAATGCCGGTCATGCACCCGATCTTATCGAAATGGACGCAGCTTCTACGCGCGGCATTGATGATATCCGCGAATTAAAAGAAGGAGTGTATGTGGCTCCGTTGCGCGCGCGCAAGAAAGTGTATGTCATTGATGAAGTGCACATGCTTACCAAAGAGGCGTTTAATGCGCTCCTCAAAACGTTGGAAGAGCCGCCTGATCATGCGCTTTTTTTGTTTGCCACCACCGAGCCGGAAAAAGTGCCGGCCACCATTCTCTCGCGCGTGACGCGTTTTGCGCTGCGGCCGGTGCCCGCCGAGCTTATCGAAAAACGTTTGCAATCTCTTGCCAAGCAAGAACATATCGCGCTTGCGAGCGAAGCCGCGCGCGTGGTAGCACGGCTTGCCGAAGGATCGCTGCGCGATGCCGAAACCATGCTCGGCACGCTTTTGGACGCCTTTCCTGGGGGGGTGGCAGAAGAGGAGGCGCGGTTGGTGTTTGGTTTGCCGAAAGCAGCATTGGTTGGAGATTTACGCGAAGCGCTGTTTGCGCGCGATCGCGCAAAAGCATTCGCGGTTATGCAAAGCGGCCTTGCTGAAGGAACTGATCCGCGTATGCTGGCGCGGATGGTAGCCGAAGATGTGCGCAGCATGTGGAAAGCAAAAAATTTTATGCACACGGAAGGATCGGATATTCTGCATACGCTCGCGCACGCCTATCCCTCGCGCGCCGAAGCAATCGCGCCGGAACTCCCGCTCGAAGTCGCCATCATTGAATTGACGAAAGAGAAAGAGTAACGACCGCGCCTTTACAATATCGAACCACAATAGTAGACTGAAAATAGTAATAATTGTGGTTCATGATAGCGAAGCTTAAAGAAAAAGATGAAGCTATTGCGTTGAGAAAAAGGGGTTTTTCGTATTCCGAAATTTTACAGCGCATACCGGTAGCAAAATCAAGCCTTTCATTGTGGTTGCATTCCGTTGGTTTATCAAAGCATCAGAAACAACGGCTTACAGAAAAGAAGTTAGCTTCGATGAAAAGAGGATGGTTGAAAGTAATGGAAATGAGACAAAAACGAATAGAAGAAATACAGAAAAAGGCAAAGGGAAATGTTTCATATTTGATTTCTGAACCTCTTTGGATGATGGGCACCGCGTTATATTGGGCAGAGGGCACAAAGATGAAATCATGGAGACGGGGGGAGGCAATTTCTTTTTCAAATATGGATCCATTCATGCTCTTGATAATTAAAAAATGGTTAAAACAATATCTTAAAGTAAAAGAGCAAGATATGCGGTTCGAATTATATTTACACGAAACATCGGTACACAGACTTTCTGAGATTAAAAATTATTGGGTAAAATTCTTAAAGATTCCAATGGAAAATATACCCATTTATTTTAAAAAGAATAAATTTGGCACACGGAGGAAAAATATTGGTGGAACATATTTCGGATTAATGAGGATAAAAGTAAGGAAGAGTGCGGCTCTCAATCATAGAGTTACCGCATGGATTGAAGGCCTGAGTAAAAAATATTGCGGGGTGGTCTAATGGTAGTGACGCCTCCCTTTGGAGGAGGAAATGAAGGTTCGAGTCCTTCCCCCGCAGCCGTGAAAAGCATTAAATATATGAAAAGTATCATCTCTCCAATTTAAAAAATAAAAATTATTTTTTAATTTTTTTATTTCAACACACTATTGGAATAATGCAACATTGAAAAATGTTGCATTATTTTTTTTATAAGTGATAAAATAGATTTATAGGAAAGGTTACGATTATTTTTTAAAAAAAATTATGGAACCAATGAAAAAATTTTACGGAAAAGAATTAATTTTGGATTTGCATAAATGCGATGCTTCACTGTTCACACGCGAAAGCTTAAAACAATATTTCATAGAACTATGCGCGTTAATTGACATGAAGCGCGAAAAGCTCGTCTGGTGGGATGATTTAGGGCTTCCGCCCGAAGAGCAGGAAGTGGAGCCGCACTTAAAAGGGACGACCGCCATTCAGTTTATCAAAACAAGCAATATCACGATTCACACGCTTGATATCATGAAGCACGCCTATATCAATATTTTTTCGTGCAAAGATTTCGATCCGGAAGCGGCGGAAGATTTCACAAAAAAATGGTTTAAAGGGCAGGTGATTCATTCGGCAGTGATCAATCGCGAAAAAAGAAAATTCTAGTCACTATGTACGTCTATGAAAAGGGGATAGAAATTCCTAAACCCTCAAGTCCGACACCGCTTATTCCTTATTTTTCTCACCATATACAAGAACGCTTGGCATCCCACGAGCTTCCCATTCGTTTTGTGGTGACACGCACCGATCCCACGACTTTTTATTGCGAGCTTGGCATACTCTCGCATAGCAATGGCAATGGTATGGCGACTTTTTTACGCCGCCCCGCGCATTCCATTTTTGACTTTCGAAAACGTGATTTTGATCATGTTAATTCTTTTAATGCGGTGCTTTTGGTGCCGACCGGCATTGGCGCTGAAATCGGCGGACACGCCGGCGATGCGACTCCTGTTGCCCGCCTTCTTGCGGCTGCCTGCGATACGCTTATTACCCACCCCAATGTGGTGAACGCATCTGATATCAATGAGATGTCGGAAAATACGCTTTATGTGGAGGGAAGTATTATCTCGCGGCTTTTGATGGGAAGTGTAGCATTGCGGCGCACGCGCTCAAATCGCGTGATGCTGATTGTTGATGTTCCTCCTGATATTTATTTTCAAGAATCCGCCATCAACGCCGCGTCTGCGGCGCGCGCATCATTCGGTCTTGATTGCCCGCTCGTAGTTAAAATGACGGAAAAAATGCCCACCCAGGCATTTTACGCGGCCTCGGGAAGAGCCGTAGGCAAGGTGGATAATTTTGGACATCTCTGCCAGATTGCAGAGAAATATCGTGATTCATATGATGCGATCGCGCTCTCTACCATTATTGACATGCCGAAGGAAACCAGTGCCACGTATTGGAAAGACGAACAAGACATGATTAATCCCTGGGGGGGCATAGAGGCCATGCTGACGCATGCACTCTCTATGCTTTATGATATTCCTTCTGCGCATTCACCCATGATGGATTCGGAGCCAAGAGAGGATTACAAAGATTTTGGCGTGGTGGATCCGCGCAAATCAGCTGAAGCCATATCAAATTCATATCTTCATTGCATACTGAAAGGTTTACATCGCAGTCCGCGTATTGTGCCGAATGCACCGTTGCACAGCCACACCGGGCTTTTGAGTGTCGCTGATGTATCGTGTTTGGTAATTCCGGATAAATGCGTAGGACTTCCTACGTTGGCGGCTCTTGAACAGGGAATCCCGGTAATTGCGGTGCGCGAGAATAAAAATAAAATGGAAAACAATTTGGAAGAATTGCCATTTAAGCCGAATAATCTTTTTATGGTGGACAATTATCTCGAAGCCGCGGGTGTCATGACCGCATTGCGTGCGGGAGTCGCCCTCGAAACCACCCGCCGCCCGCTTGCGCA
>CAYHZD010000026.1:0-9196 GCA_964361035.1 uncultured Candidatus Saccharibacteria bacterium | reverse complement strand
AGCTTCTCCATTACCCGGGAGCTCCTTATCGCCTCATTCTTGATACGCTGGCGAGTTACGAACCAGGGAGCTCCTTATCGCCTCATTCTTGATACGCTGGCGAGTTACGAACCAGATAAATAATCCATTACTTCTTTCCGCTTCTCTTCGACGATTTTTTTCGCCTGCACATAATACGTGAGGAGATTCGTGAGAGAAAATATGGCATGCACACATACCCCAATATTTGCTAACTCCTCTTTTCCTCCCTGCTCACGATCGGTCACGACAAGAACATCACGAACTGTATGGCCTGCGTTTTGTGCCGCTTCGATCGCTTCGCGTTTTGCGCCCGCACGCGTAATTACGTCATCAATGAGAAGAATCGTACTTGGCGGAACATTTTCTTTGACGCCCTTAATGCGGCCTCCTTCCTCCCAAAAGCGCAACAAGGAAATAGGGAGGCGAAAGGAAGGATCTCGAGAAAACGCTTCTGCCAATGGTTCACCTGCTTGAGGGATGCCAGCCACGTATTCATACACCAAACTCTGCCTGCAAGCTATGCCATAAAAGCAATGACCAATGATAGTGAGCAGCTGCTGATTGAGAGGACCCGGTTTTGTTGGATGTTCTGGGGTTCGATAATTAAAGTAAATGGGAGATCGAGAACCATCTCGCAAAGGGAAATCACCAAACTGCACTGCGCCGATTTCAAACAATTTCCGCGCCAAATATTCTTCTTTGAGCGTCATCACTTCACCTCCATCTAACATGCTATGGCATACACCACTAGCAAAAACATACTTACATATCCTAATATCGCCAACATAACTGACTCCTGTTTTATCCACTCCCTCATTTATCCCTCCATTAGCGCTTCGGCGATTTCGTCAGCTATCTTTTTTGCCGCATCAACCGGTGTACCGATTTTTGCGGGCGGATTTGAAATCGGCTCACCAATCACAAGATAGTCAGCTCCGGCTCGTATTGCTTCCCCGGGCGTCATCACGCGCTTTTGATCATTTTTCTGCGCCCAGTCAGGGCGTATACCCGGCGTCACGATCAGCATGTTTTGCATTCTTTTAAGACATGTACGCAAATAAGCAGTCTCTTGCGGAGAGCAAATGATGCCGTCTGCGCCTTCCTGAAAAAGAAAATTTGCAAACTGTTCCACTTTCAAGTCAGGTTCTTTCCCAAAAACAGAAACGCAGTCTTCTGCCTCAAGAGAGGTGAGCACCGTCACACCAAGGACTTTTTTGTCTCCTTTATTCGCTACCGCTTTGCGTATCGCTTTTTTGTACGCCGAGGCATGAATGTTAAACATCGCGATCGGCAGTTTTGCCGCCGCGCGCGCCGCACCCACCATCGTGCGAGGAATATCATGAAATTTGCCGTCCCAAAAAACATTATTATTAAGCCCGCTGGAGGAAAACAAAGCCCAGATATTGAGCGCCCTGCCAACAACATTTTCCGGTCTTTCTTGAGAAATGATATCGGCAAGCATAGTGGTCTGTAATTCCAAGCCGACCTTAAACATCCCCACGTGAGGCTTTAACATTGCAACCCATTTTTGCGCCTCCACCACGCTCGATACGTCCAATGGAAAAATAATCCGATCCTTCGGCTCTTTAAGTTCTATCATCGCACAATCCTCCTTCTCAAAATAAATTAAAGTAGCTTTCCCTCCACTCTACTTGATCACCGAAAAAATGCAATACGTTTCTAAGCTTATACGGATATTTTCGAACTTATGTAAATGATACTAAATGATACTATTTCAAAAATTATGATAATCCATGCAACCGCTTCAACTCACCAATTCCCTCTTCAAATGAAATCTGCGGCTCCCAGCCGAGGAATTCTTTTGCGCGGCGATTGTCGGCGAGAGTTTCATCCACTTCGCCTTGTCGGGGCGCAATAAAAACCGTGGGGCCGCCGATCAGTTGAGTTATCTCAAGCACGCTATAATTTGTGCTGGTGCCAATGTTGACGATTTCGCCCGCGCCCACATGGGGAGATGTCATCGCCAAAAGATTAGCGCGCGCCACATCGCGCACATGCGTATAATCGCGTCGTTGAGTGCCGTCGGACACGATCGTCATTGGTTGATTTTTTTCTCTCTGCCCTAAAAAAATACCGATCACGGTCGCGTATGGCCCATCGGTATCCGTGGTTTGCCGCGGTCCATATACATTAAAATAACGCAGACAAACTGTTTTAAGTCCATAAAATCTGCTCACCATTTGACAATACTGCTCGCCGACACGTTTCTGAATGGCGTACGGAATAATCGGACCCGGATGCATATCTTCCTGTAATGGCATGGGGTGCGCCGATCCGTATGCGGAAGATGATGCGGAATATACCACTTTCGGCCCGCCAACATCGCGCGCCGCTAAGAGTACATTAAGCGTGCCGGTAATATTAATGTCATTGGTGAGGCGCGGCTGGGCGATGGAATACTGCATGCGCGGTTGCGCCGCGGTATGAAAAATACCGGCAGACCCGCGGAAAATTGCGGGCAATTTTTCAGAATCGCGGATGTCTACTTCATGAAGGATCGCCTGAGGATTGACGCGCTCACGTTTGCCGGTCAAAAAATTATCAATAATGTGCACCTCATCTCCGCGCGCAATAAGCGCATCCACAATATGCGATCCAATAAACCCCGCTCCGCCCGTTACGATGTATTTCATATGCTTAAGCTTTTTTCCGACGCGCTTGTCGACGCGGAGCATCCAATTCATGATGGAGTTGTTCTAAGGTCATATAATCGCCGCGCTTCATCGCTTCTCGCCCTTGCTTCAAGGCGCGGAGTTCTGCTTTCGTAGGAGTTACTTCAGAAAATTTGCGGAGCAAATGAGCACGCAGGGATTCTTGAGCGGATCGTGTGTGCGAAAGTGCCTCGTATTCTTTGCGAGGAATCAGCACCGAATCATCGTTTTTGCGGATCATTTCTTTGGGGATTGTGATCGTGGCCATATGATTATTCTATCAACTCCTTTTTGTTTTTGTCAACCAGAATAAAGCTATTCCCACTCCTCCCATTACTCCAAATACCATAACAACAACGGAGATAACGCGAATATTCATATTTTGGTGCAGTATTCTTGAATTAGTCCGAACGCATTTCGCTCCGACCTTGCGTCGGAGCGAGGAACCCCCCGCGAAAATCTGGAAAGGCGGCGCCTGCCCGCCGAAGCCTCGGCGCAGGCGGGGAGCCACACGAATGACAATTTCCAATTTTTCTTTGGCGGCAAATTCTTTTTTGAAAGAAAGAAAAACGCTTACTTCTTAATTGAGAAGTAAGCGTTAGGCAAAATTCGGTTCTTAATAACACATTGATAAATCTTCTTTCAGCAATTTACCCCCACAGATGACCGTATCAGCTCCTCCCCAGTAGATGTAAAGAGAATCGCCGCCAGGATCAACAACAGCATTACTGAAGCAAACCACCGGTACCGCACCCATAATCTCGTACTTTTCTGTTGGCCAAAGTATAGGAGATGGATGAATATATTCAACTTTAACAGGATCATTTAGATTTAAAACCATAAAACCTAGACTATAGACCCGGTTGAACATATTTTCTCCTTGACTGTGAACAACATGAACAATAACCAACCAACCCTTAGGAGTTTTTACTGGTGGTCCGGCAATGCCTATTTTAGCCGGAAGATTTCCTGTATTGGGACTGCGATAGAATACATCTTTTTTTATCAAGATTTGGCTATCCCGCCAATCGCTCCTTAGTGTTAAATCTCTTGTCCGAGAAATCCAGATATGAGGAGCTTTCCTGTGCATCAGGTATACCCAATTATCAATCGGCTCCGGAAAAATCGAAGCATCCTTATCTTCTTCATTAAAAGGTATACCGACCCACTCAAATTCCAACAAGTTTTTCGTTCTCCAGACGCCCACTCTTCCACCTGCAGATGAGCAGGCAGTGGCAAAAATATATTTCCACCCATCAATCCATTTTACAATTCTCGGGTCTTCAATGCCTCGTACGCAATGGTCGTTAAATCCACACTTCAATACCGGCTTATTTAGCACATACCATTGTGTTCCTTCAACACTTAAAGCCAGCCCGCAATCAGACATTGATTGATCTTCAGTCCAAGCAGCCCGAAAGAGCATTTTGTATAAGCCATCATCGTCAATTATAACCCCGCAGTTAAATACATTTTTGTTCATCCAGCTACTGTTTGGGTTTGGCTGCAATAACGGGTTATTCTTTAACCTTTTAATTGATATTTCTTTTTTCAAGACCATACCCTCCTTTCATTTTATTCCTTCGTTTCCACTATAGCACGAATTTTCTTTTACATAACAAAATCAAAAAATAAGATCGTGGTGCGCCCGGTAGGATTCGAACCTACGACCATCTCCTTAAAAGGGAGCTGCTCTACCTGACTGAGCTACGGGCGCGTGTTAACCCTTTGTTACGCTATAGAGGCCTACGATTTCCCCCCTTTTTTTGCCAATAATAAAATACCAAAAAGGGGTAGGAAAAGCCAGACGAGAAGCCCTTGTTTTGATCCGATCAACGCATAGACAGGCCCCGACAACGAGATAAGAGCATCAAAATGAAATAAGGTAAAAAGAATCGCCGCAATCATACCGGTTTCCAAAAACGCCACCATCAGTACCTGCCACCATATTGCCGCTTCAGATTGTCGTTTGAAAAGAACCCGGAAAAAAATATGAAATAAGGCGGTCATTACCAAAAAAAGAATACCGCTTCCCACCGCCGCTCCCTCTTCGGTAAACCAGGGAATCCGAATTATATTCCACACAAACCCGCTCGTTTGTAAAGTAAGTAAAAGCGCAATCCATGTGGAAATTAAAAGAAACGTAAGTTGTATACGGCTTTGGTGAAAACCATAAAAAAACAGTGAGGCTGCGAGCGCAAGGAACAAACTGAATTCCCAATGAAGCGCCATTACAATCCTTCATTACGCAATTCGGTGATTAATTTTTTCGCGTGTTCGGAAAGTCGGCGCGGATAGCGCACATGCACTTCTATCAAAAGATCTCCTCTTCCTTGCGCGGCAAATCCCCCGCGGCCAGACACTGGCACACCTTTTCCACGCACGCTCAATGTCTCTCCTTCCAAAATACCGGCCGGGATTTTAATGCTGATAGGGCCGTCAAGTGTTTCAATTTCGCGCTCTCCTCCAAGCAATGCCTCGGTAAGCGGAATGTCCAATTTCATCACCAGATCACGCCCCACGCGACGCAGGGTTTTATGCGGCCGCACATGAATACGCACATACAAATCGCCGGGCTCGCTTCTTCCGATCACGGTTGGAGGCGCTTCACCCTCGCCTTCTAAGCGCACCATTTCGCCATCCTGAATACCAGCGGGGATTTCAATAGATACTTCTCCGCTTTGGGGAAGCGTGCCAACTCCGCCGCACGCGGTACATTTCTTTTCCGGAATCTTGCCGCGCCCGTGGCAGGCAGTGCATTCACTTAACCGCGTAATACTGCCAAACAAGGATTTCTTGGTGCTGTGAATGGTGCCAGATCCCTGACAGCGCGTGCAGGTATGCTCTTTGGCACCCGGCGCTACTCCTGATCCCTTGCATATCTCACAGACCGCAAGCTTGCGCAAAAGCACCCGGCGATGTGTGCCGAATATGGCCTCTTCAAATGACACTTCCACATCAAGTGCAATATCGCGTCCGCGCTTTGCTCCTGCGCCCCCGCGCGCTCCCCCCATGCCAAAACCAAAAAAGTCCTCAAAAATTTCGTGCATATTGCTTCCCAAATCTTCAAACCCGGGCCATCCGGAAAAATCGCCTCCCCATGCGGTTTGATCAAATGTTTTACCGAACCGATCGTATTGTGCGCGTTTTTGATCATCGGCAAGTGTGTGATATGCTTCGTTAATCTCCTTAAAACGCGCCTCATTGCCTCCTTTTTTATCCGGATGATATTTATGCGCGAGATCGCGATATGCTTTTTTGATATCGTCTTTAGACGCATTGCGCGCAATTCCTAATATTTGATAGTAGTCTTTCATAAATCTTTTTTATCGTTATCTTGCGGAGGCGGCTGTTGTTTATACATCGTCTCCCCAATCTGTGAAAGTGTCCGTGAAAGATCATCGCTTGCCGTTTTGATGCGCACTTCGTCATCGCCGGAGACCACATCGCGCAGTGCTTTTATTTTTTCTTCCAGCGATGCTTTTTGATCCGCCGCAATCTTATCGCCGTTATCCCGCAATGTTTTCTCCGCGGTATAGGCGAGCGCTTCAGCCGTGTTGCGCGTTTCAATGAGCGCGTGCTTGCGATCGTCCTCTGAGCGATGCGCTTCGGCTTCCTGCTTCATACGTTCAATGTCTTCCTTTCGAAGGCCGGTTGATGCTTCGATCCGCACCGACTGCTCTTTGCTTGTCGCTTTATCTTTTGCTTTAACGGACAGAATGCCATTTGCGTCAATATCAAAGCTCACCTCCACCTGCGGCATGCCGCGGGGTGCGGGCGGAATACCATCCAAAATAAATCGGCCGAGCGACTTATTGTCCTGCGCCATGGGGCGTTCACCTTGTAAAACATGAATTTCTACCGACGTTTGATTATCGGCTGCCGTGGAGAATATTTGCGTTTTTGCGGTCGGAACCGTCGTATTTTTTTCAATAACTTTGGTAGCGACCCCCCCAAGCGTTTCAATGCCAAGTGAAAGAGGAGTCACGTCAAGCAGCAATACATCCTTGACATCTCCCTGTAAAATCCCTGCTTGCACCGCAGCGCCCAGCGCCACCACTTCGTCGGGATTGATGGAACGATTCGGCTCTCTCTCAAATAATTTTTTGACCGCCCCTTCAATAGCCGGCATGCGCGTCTGACCGCCCACCAAAATCACTTCCTCAATATCGCCTGGTGCAAATTTTGCCTGCTCTAAAGCGCGCTTCGTGATGTCTATTGATTTTCTGATGTATTCATCTACCAGCGATTCAAGGGTGGCGCGCGTCAGCTTCATGAGAAGATGCTGGGGGCCGGAAGCGTCAGAGGTGATAAACGGAATATTTATTTCCGTCTCCAGTGTGGTAGAAAGTTCATGCTTGGCTCTCTCGGCGGCTTCTCGAAGTCGCTGGCGCGCAAGCACATCTTTGCCCACATCAATGCCTGATTCTTTTTTATACTCTTCAATAATCCAACGAATAATTTTTTGATCGAAATCATCGCCGCCCAAGTGGGTGTCGCCATCAGTCGCCTTCACTTCAATGGTTTCATCAGCGATCTCCAGGACCGTCACATCAAAGGTGCCGCCGCCAAAATCGTAAACAACTACCTGTTCGTTCTTGTGTTTGTTAAACCCATACGCAAGGGCTGCAGCCGTAGGCTCATTTAAGATACGGCGCACCGTAAAGCCCGCAATTTCGCCGGCGTCTTTGGTGGCTTTGCGCTGGGCGTCGTCAAAATACGCCGGTACCGTGATAATTGCTTCAGTGATTTTTTCTCCCAATTTTGCTTCCGCATCCTGCTTCATTTTCTGCAATATCATTGCGGAAATCTCTTCCGGCCGATACAATCCACCGGTGGGCGGATTTCCCATTTTTACCTCAACGCCGCCGTGAGCGCCTTCTTTCATTTCATACGGAAGCAAGGTCAAATCCTGCTGCACTTCGGTGTCAGAAAACGTGCGCCCGATCAGTCGCTTTGCAGAAAAAATAGTTCCCTGCGGATTCGTCACTGCCTGCCGTTTGGCCAAAAGGCCTACCAGCCGCTCGCCGGATTTCGCAAGCGCCACCATCGAGGGGGTAGTGCGATTGCCTTCTTTATTTTCAATAATTCTCGGCTCGCCCGCTTCCACCACCGCCATAGCGGAATTGGTAGTGCCAAGATCAATTCCTAAAATTTTCGCCATATGATTTTATTTTATAATAACTGAACACCACGGTACAATAACCAAAGATTTGATTATTACGATTGGTCTGTATCTTGTTTCTTGGTTATTGATTATTCAATTTGACTTTCACTCGTGCCGGTCTCAAGACTCTTTCGTGCAGTATATACCCTTTCTGTAATACTTCCTCCACCACGTCTCCTTCCCCTTCCAACGCTTCATGTAAGGCCGGATCAAAACGATCACCGTTCTTTGTTTCTATTTCCTTAACGCCGTGATCGCCTAAAAGTTTCACCATCTGCTCGTAAAGAGGTATTATATGACTTTTCTCTTCCGCTGACAAGTTCTGCAGGGCTTGCGTAAAACTGTCCGCGAGCGCCAAAAAATCCCGCAAAATAGTCTGTGCGGCAATCTTTACGAAAGCATGGCGCGACTGATCTTCCTCTCTGCGCGCGTTGATAAAATCCGCTTTCGCCCGCTGCCATCCGGCCAAATACTCATCGCGTTCCGTCTGTGCTGTCTTCAGTTTTTCTTTTAAATGATGTATGAGCGCTCCCGCATCCTCCTCTTCGGCAATTATTTCTTGTTCCTCAATATCGTTAATATCGTTATCTTCGTTATCGTTCGTCATATAATTTTATCATACGCTCTTTCCCAGCGCATGTCAATGAGTTCTGAAAAGCATTCTTTTGGGATTGTATTTGTAGCAAAATCTACGATCGTAGAAAATGTTACAATAGTGCGAGGTCTATAATGTGGCGCAACATTACTAACGTTACAAAGTCACGATCGTAAGTTTGTAACATCCACGTGATTTTTTTATAAAAAATACCCTCACGAGGAAACCCTCGCGAGGGGAGAAAAGGTAAAGAGCAAATCTATCCTTTTGGAGGAGCCGGTGGTGAAGTCGGTATTGCAGAACCTTTCGGCGGGGTGCACATAAAAAACTTGTCGTACAGCACGAAGGGGTCGCCTGGGGCTGTTACCTGCAGCCACCCACACACCGAATATCCCAACGGAATACTCGGTGAAACCGATACGCGCTTTTCTACGGCCTCTGTGCAAAGCGCGCGCACAGAAAGAAACCACGGACCCACCTCAAACATGGTTTGAAAATCTGTATCCGCGGGAGCGGACACCATCAAAGAGATCGAGACTGGCAACGACTTGGCGGTGGTGTTTTCAATATTATAATTTACCACCAACTCATCGCCTTCCAACACGAGTGTTGGTACCCCATTAATGATGGCTGGCGAAGGGGTAAGGATGACGGGCAGCCCGGCAGTGTCCCAGTCATCCGCCAAAAAAGTAGCCAAGCCCCTAAATAACAACATAACAAAATACCACCCGTCATGGGTGG
>CAYHZD010000025.1:0-9519 GCA_964361035.1 uncultured Candidatus Saccharibacteria bacterium | reverse complement strand
TGCCCACGGTGGACTATAAAAATGGCGAGGTTCTGCGCAAATTTATGACCGTGCAATCCAACATCATGCCCCGCCGCCGCACCGGCGTATGCGCCAAACATCAACGCTCGCTCGCTCGCGCCATCAAACGCGCTCGGTTTCTTAAAATCGTGCCTTATCTTACGCGGTGAACCACTCACCTTTTCGTAAAAAAGTAAGGGGTAAATTTGTAAACAAAACCCCCACTATACAACGGGGGGTCAGCCGAGAATATAAAGCCCCTAAGCGGTAAGCTTCTCGACCAGCTCTTTTTTAAGCTGATCTTTCAGGTCGCTGTGTTCTTTTAAAAAGATACGCGCGTTGTCGTAGCCCACGCCGAGTTTGGTGTTGCCCATACTAAAAGAGGCGCCTGATTTTTTAACCACGCCGCAGAGCACGCCTCGGTTTAAGAGATCGCCCTCATACGAAATGCCTTCGTTAAACATCAAATCAAAATCTGCGGTGCGAAAGGGTGGAGCTACTTTGTTTTTTACTACCTTTGCGCGGACGCGATTGCCGATCACCTCCTCTCCCTTTTTCAACTGTGCCACTCTTCGCACATCAATACGTACCGAGGAAAAAAATTTGAGCGCCTTGCCGCCCGGCGTGGTTTCGGGATTGCCGAAGCGCACGCCGATCTGCATGCGAATCTGATTGATAAAAATTACGGCAGTTTTTGTTTTTGCCACCAATGCCGTCAGCTTGCGCAATGCGCGCGACATCAACCGCGCTTGCGCGCCCACCTGTTGATCGCCCATTTCTCCTTCGATCTCCGCTTGTGGGGTGAGCGCGGCAACCGAATCAATCACGACTGCATCAAAAGCGCCCGAACGCACCAAACTTTCCACAATCTCAAGCGCCTGCTCGCCGGTATCGGGCTGTGAGAGCACCAAATCATTGAGATTAACTCCGATGCGCTGAACATAGTCGGGATCAAGCGCGTGTTCGGCATCTATATAGGCGACTACCCCGCCGGTCTTCTGCGCCTCTTTGGCGACATGGAGCGCCAGAGTGGTTTTCCCGGACGATTCAGGACCAAAAATTTCTATGACGCGCCCGCGTGGAATACCCCCCACGCCCAGCGCGTGATCAAGCGAAAATGATCCGGTGGGAATGACCTCAACTGCCTGCCAAGGCATTTCCCCTAAACGCATAATGGATCCCTCGCCGTAGCGCGACTGAATCTCCTTGAGCGCCTCAAGAATGCGCTCTGTTTTGTCGGGTTGTTGTTTTGGTTTCATGGATTCTATCTTACGACTATCTGCCGCACGATGCGCGCTTCTTTGTTAAATTTATTCTTGGTAATGATTTCGATCAAATGATAACCACTCACGAACGGCAGTGTTTCTTCAAATATTCCCTGATCGTTGCTCATCGCTTCGTATTCATTGATAAAAACTTTGGTGTATGGTTCTGTCTTGCCGCGCACGAGCACCGCGCCATCAACGAGCGCGCCGTTTTTTGGTTCCTCTACAAAAAGGGTGGGGCCGAAAAACACATCGCGCCCCTGAAAAAAAATATAGCCGCCAAAAAGAATGAGTAAAAATCCGCCGATCATCAAAATATGATGATGAGGACGCAACACAAATGGTGGTTTTTTAGGATGAATATAGTGCATCGCTCTGTTCTTTTACCAGCACTTCTCTCGGCCTTGCGCCGTCAGCCGGTCCAATAATGCCGCGCTGTTCTAAAAGATCCATCAGGCGCGCGGCGCGCGCATAGCCCACGCGCAATCTTCTTTGCAGATACGACGTGGACGCCCGGCCCACCTGGATCACCATTTGCTGGGCTTCATCGTACAACGCGTCGTCTTCCTCGTCACCACTGGTGTTTTCTGCCAGCGCGTGGTCAAACATTTCTTCCGGCAAACGCTGATCGTCAAATGCTTCATCATAATGAGGCATCTGCTGTCTGCGTATCACTTGGGTGACGCGCTTGACCTCGGCTTCCGACACAAATGCTCCTTGAATGCGGCGTGGCTTTGATCCATCGCCGGCCAAAAAAAGCATGTCGCCATTACCCAATAGCGCTTCAGCGCCAGTGGTATCAAGAATAATCTGCGAATTAGTATGCGAGGCAACTTGAAACGCCATGCGCGCGGTAATATTTGCCTTGATGAGGCCGGTGATAACATCCACCGATGGCCGCTGGGTGGAAACCACCAAATGAATACCTACCGCGCGCGCCATCTGCGAGATGCGCACGATGGAGGCCTCTATTTCTCTACCATAACTTGCCATGAGGTCAGCAAGCTCATCAATCACAATGATAATATAGGGCATGAGCGCTTCGCTCGGATGTTTTTGTTTGGCAAGCGCCGTATTGTAGGCAATAATGTCGCGGCTATGCGTCTCCGAGAGGCGTTCGTATCTGCGTTCCATTTCTTTGACTGCCCACCGCAAACTCATAATCGCGCGTTTTGGATCCACAATCACGGGTGCGAGCAGATGGGTAATGCCGTGATAGACGGAAAGCTCCACGCGCTTCGGATCAATAAGAAGCAGCCGCAGCATGGCTGGCGAATTTTTAAAAAGCATGTTCATTAAAAATCCATGGATCGCCACTGATTTTCCAGAACCCGTGCTTCCGGCAATCAGCAAATGCGGCATGCGCGCCAGATCGGTAAATACGGGTCTTCCCGCGACATCCTTGCCAAGCGAAAATGCAAGCGCTCCGCCTTTTTGATAGGTGTCGTGTTCCAGCAGCTTGCGCAACCCCACGGTAGCAATTGCGCGATTAGGGACTTCGATACCGACAAAGGGCTTTCCGGGAATCGGCGCTTCTACGCGCAAAGGATGTGCCGCGAGTGCAAGCGCTAAATCATTGCGTAATGCCGTGATGCGGGAAAGTTTTACTCCCTGCGCAGGCTTCAGCGTGTATTGCGTCACGGACGGACCGATTGCTATCTCTCCCATCTCCACCGGTATGCCGAAATTCTGCAACGTACGCTGGATTAAGGTGGCATTTAATTTCACATCGCCGGACATAGGCTTGCCGCGATCATCCTCCAATAAATCAAGCGAGGGTGGCACATAAGCGGGCATTGCTTTAAGCACTTCCCCGCCAAGGCGCGGCGCTAAAAGATCCGTCACATCACGCGGCGCATTTTCGTGAGGTCCTTCTTCTTTTGGTAGCGTCTCTCCTCCGCCGGCTGGCGGATTTTTCTCAAGCGATTCACGCAATCCCATCAGCGCTTCTTTAATGCCCGCGAGCATCGGCGTGTCATCAGAGATTTCAGCAGCAGAAAGCGGGGCAGTCGTCGGCTTTTCTTCTCCGCCGCCTGGCGGATTTTTTTCGCGCAACAGTGAAATATTAAAGGTAATCAATATACCGATCATAACGCTCGCGATCAAAAGAAGAAGAGTGGCCCAGTAATCAAAAAGAGTAAAGAGCGGTCGCGTCGTGACGCGACCAATGAGTCCGCCGGTGTCGGCGCCGAATAAAAGCTCGGCGAGCGCAAGCGCCGCGATCACCATGAGACCGCTCCCAATAAGTGGCATGGTGTAGCGATGGCGCGGATGGCGCCTTGGCGCCAAAAACACGCCGCCTAAGATAAAGAGCGCGAGCGATACGAAAAGATACCCCTGCCCAAAAAGCGTCGTTAAAACATCCGCAAGCAATCCTCCAACCCAACCGCCCTTTTTTATATAGGCAAGCACCGTAAAAAACGCGAACGCAAAAAAAGCGATCGCAATGATGCTGGATTTAGTCTCCAGCGCAAGGCGTGGCGTTTTTTCTTCGTTTTTTTGTTTTTTGTCGGATTTCATAACTCCCCTAGCCCCTCTTAT
The DNA here is from genome assembly GCA_964361035.1 of uncultured Candidatus Saccharibacteria bacterium. Lineage (GTDB taxonomy): Bacteria > Patescibacteriota > Minisyncoccia > Ryanbacterales > CAYHZD01 > CAYHZD01. The sequence goes on along the minus strand of CAYHZD010000025.1, from coordinate 5,713 downwards.
CTTAAGAGGGGAATTCCCCTTAATCTTCCCCCTTAATTTTAATCCCCAGCTCTTTAAGCTGGGATTGTTCCACCTCCGCCGGCGCTCCCATCATCAGATCTCTCCCATCGCCGGTTTTAGGAAACGCAATCACCTCGCGGATATTCGGCTCGCCCAGCATGATGGCGGCAAACCGATCAAAGCCCAATGCGATCCCGCCATGCGGCGGGACTCCGTAAGTAAAGGCGCGCAGCAGATGCGCAAAATAATTTTTTTGTTCCTCCGAAAATCCAATCAAATCAAAAATCTTTTTTTGCACCTCAGGATCGTGAATACGCATACTGCCCCCACCTACTTCATAACCGTTAAGCGCCAAATCATGCTGATACGAATGGACTGCATGCGGTTCGCTCTCTAATTTTTCAATGTCTTCTTCCTTGGGCGCGGTAAACATATGATGGCTCGGCTGCATTGACGCTTCAATTGACGCACCAGGTGCGTCAATTTTTTTGCTCTCAAACAAAGGAAAATTGAGAATCCATGCGAATGCAAGTTCGTTCGGATCGTTTTTATCGCGGCGCATATCCGGCTTATCCGTGCCATATTCTCGCATCACCTCTTCGTAATCAAGACGCGGCCAGGGAGTTTTTGTCATGTGTTTTTCTGGAAATAATATGGCGATAAGTTTCGTATACATTTCTTCCGCAAGTTCTAAAATGTCATCCTGAGTCACAAACGATATTTCCATATCAATCTGCGTAAATTCCGGCTGGCGATCACCTCTCGTATCTTCATCGCGAAAACAGCGTGCGATCTGAAAATAATTTTCAAAACCCGCGACCATTAAAAGCTGTTTATACTGCTGGGGTGATTGCGGCAGAGCATAAAACATCCCGTGATGAAGTCGCGAAGGCACAATATAGTCGCGAGCACCCTCGGGAGTGGATTTGGTAAGAATGGGCGTTTCCACCTCCGTAAAACCATTTTCGCCTAAAAAATTGCGTACAAAGAGAAGCACCTCATGGCGCTTGTGTAAATTTTTCGCAAGCCGCGGCCTGCGCAAATCAAGATACCGATACGTGAGCCGGTGTTCTTCGCCAATATCATAGCCATCACCCGTCAAATCAAACGGGGGTGTTTCGCTCTCGGCAAGCACCATGAGTTCCTCGGCGGCAATCTCAATAGCGCCAGTGGCAAGATTTGGATTCTTCATCGCTTCAGGCCGCTTCTGCACGGTGCCGGTAATCTGCACCACCCATTCGGGTCGCAAGCGATTCGCGTCTTTATGAAGTCGGTCATTTTTTTCAGAATTAAAAACAACCTGGGCAATGCCGGTTCGATCGCGCACATCAATAAAAATCAATTTTCCATGATCTCTGCGCGCATCCACCCATCCGGCCAGCATCACGCGCTCGCCTTCCTTTTCTATAGTATCGGCAGTATAAGTTCGATTCATATCAAAAGACTATCATATTCCTCTTACGGCTTCCATGCTCTTTCCGAAAGCCCGAGTTCCATTATTTTCCTTAATTGTTCCGGCATAATACGTGTCGGGGAAATTTCTTTCGGATTAAGTCCACCATTTTGAATGGAATTCGTGGCAGGGTCATAGTACCATTCAGGGACTTCTTTGATTCTACCCGGCTGCGCAAATTCATGTGTCGATAATTCCAGTTCAACACCGGACAGCGTTGCTTCTTCCATGCGCAAAAGAACGGCAAGCGAACGCAAATCAACGTGTTTCGTGGGCCTTGTAAGAATATTCACGTGGCCAGAAGGAAGCCGCTGCGCCACCACATCATATTTTCCTCCTATCTGAGAGCGCAAATACCCCGCCAAGCTGGCGCTTTCTGATTCTACGATTACCACTCTCAATTTCTTATCGCGCTGTTTTACAAAAAATTCTTCTGCCTTACCACTACGCAATTTTTCTTCAAATTCTTTCGGCAATTCTTTTGTGCGTCGCTCTTCTTCTTTATAATGTGCCAGTAAAAATGGCAATACTAAATCAACTACGCGTGCGGGATTTTTGACCAAACTTTTATTTAAATTCGCCACGAGAGCCGACAATCCAAACGCCCGATCAAGCGGATCAGTGGAAATCGTGCCCTTCCCATAAAAATCATCGCGTCGCGCATATTCGAGCAGTTTTGCCAAAGCTGAATCGCCATTCACTTCAAGATACGAGGAGATGAGATCGGAAGCGGTTGTTTGTGTCTTGGCGTCATGATGATCAAAACGCCCCCCGCCTATATCAATTAAAACAATTCCCTTTTCATCAAGTGTTTGCTCTGTTTCTTCTTCCGGAATCGTCTGCCAGATTTCTATGGGCGCTTCTTTAATGCCAGGAAACTTTTCCTGCCCGAATTTTTTTAATATAAAAATAGCAACGAGGGTATCGGGTTGCGGGCGGGTAGGAAGAACAATCGTGGTGTATGTCATATGGTGAATATAAACCAAAAAATGATAAAAAGAAACCCCGGAACCGTAGTTCCGGGGGCAAGCCGATTTTTAATTACGCTTGTCGTTTATTTAACGACGGCGTTTAACCGGCGGATATTCTCGAATAGCCGCAATAAGTTCGCGGCGACCAAGCCTCGTTGATGCTCCTTCGGTGTACATACGTCCACCGTTGAGCACAAATCCTTGCGTTGCGGCGGTATGCCACAGACCGGGCTCTCGCCTATCCAGCGCTTCGCCCAACCTCCGGACATCACAACTATAGGCTAGGACCGCCGCCCGGCCAGATGATTCGATCACAATGAGGACATCACATGACCGCGCCACTTTTTTTACAAGAAATTTATTCGTATTGGCACCAAGGACACGAAGGCGCAAGCCGCTCCCCACACAGTACTCGTTCCCAAGCCATCCGGACTGCTCCATCAGCTGGAAAACCTTTTCGGCCTCGTCAAGGGCGGTTTGCACTTTATACCACGCCTGAATCCACCACTCCACCTTCTCCCGTATTTCGTCGGGATCAATGCCAAGACGCCACATGTCGCGAAGGTAACGGCCGACCGTAAACGGCGCGAAGCTACACTTCTCGGTTTCCTTCAGGTATGACGGAAATGTTTTGTGCATTTCCTCGTCGGTGCGATCCGGAAGCCGCTCCTCTTCTTCCTCCCGCAGACGCATCTCAATAACGTGCGCCGCCCGGGACACCACCTCGGTATGATCATATTCGTCGAGCTCGTAGAGCTCACGAATGAGCCACGCCACTGACATATAGTACCCCTTTAACTTACCGGTACTATTGTGGTCGTTCAACAGAAACACAAGTCTCTGTTCTGCAGGCGACAAGTTGAGACAAAACTGTTTGGCGATAAATTCGGTCGCGGATCCAACAATATTTCCGTGGCGATTGTACTTTTCCTCGCCCAAGTCTATGGGGAGGATGTTGTTTGATCGCCATTCATCGAGTTGCCGCGAAGAGCACTGGGGGTTACCCCAGAAAGCAATGTTTTCAATGGGCTGCTTTTGCCGACGCTCCACAAGAACAAATGCACCGACCTTATCAATCGGCGGCCGCTCCGGAAATACTGCCTGAGTAAAGTTGAAAACTTGTGAAGGCTGCGAAGGCAATGCCTTTTTTTCTTCCCGAAGTTCCGGCGGCGCCTGAACAATTAGCGCCTCACTCATTTCCCGAAACGAGCAAAAAACAACTTTTGCCTTCCTTGACTGTGCCATAAGGCACCTCCTTTACGTTTGCTCCGATTGGTCATCGGAGGAGGTTGATTGTTACAAAATCAAAAAACCGCTATCTAGAAAGTATGATAGCATAAAAGGAGGAGGGAGTCAAGACAGCTGAAAAAACGGTCTAAAACGCCCAATTCAGCCGTTTTCTGAGTCGAGGCCGTTTTACCCAAAAGGATTCTGAGCGCGACCCGCCTTGCCAGTCGAGGCAGGTCGCTGTTATAGAAACCCTATGGTTACAAAAATGCGATTGAGACGAATGTAACATTTTAGACGATCGTCAGAAATGCTACACTTTTTATTTCTCTCATTTCACGTAGACTTTTCTTCTGCCAAATTTTTCGTCTTCAAAAAATTTGCAATTGGCTCACTGCACTCACGGCAAAATTCGAAATGACGATATCCTAAACGTATCGTTACTATTTCTTCACGATTTTTGATTTCTTGGCTACAACTATCGCAATGAGTAAGCATCATAAGGACTTCAAATAATCCAACATCGTCTCTGCGTCCGAGACTTCGAAGGGGTCCTCGGGAAAATTGTCGGATTTGCCGGGCTCTTCGAAAATCTTTTTTATTTCGCCATCTTCTACGTACATACTATAGCGCCATGAGCGATGACCGAATCCAAGATTGTCTTTCGCCACGAGCATGCCCATCGCATCCGTAAAGATGCCCGACCCGTCGGGAATCAATTTTACCTTTGATATGTTGAGGACCTTGCCCCATGCGTTCATCACAAATGCATCATTGACGGAAAGACAATAGACCTCGTCAACGCCTAATTTTTTAAATGCATTATACGCTTTCTCATAGCCCGGGAGATGGGCGCTCGTACAAGTGGGGGTAAAGGCGCCCGGCAGTCCAAAAACCACTACTTTTTTCCCACTAAAAACTTCATTGGTGGTTATATCCTGCCAGCGATACGGATTTTCCCCGCCGATTGACTCGTCTCGCACCCGAGTTTTAAATGTTACGTTTGGTACGTGCATACCTTTTTTTATTTTTCTTCTTTTATAATAATAATTTTTACTGCGGGCTTTAAAAGATCTTCCCCCAATATAAGCTTAAGAGTGTGCTCTCCTATCGTATCAAATGGCTTCTCAAGGTCAAGATGTTTTTCTTCGATTGCCGTAAATCCTTTTTGGTGAAGGGTTGCGAGAATTTCCTTTCTATCAACTGCATCGAAAAGCCCGCCCCGCTCATTAGCTTTCTTTACAAATTCTAGCGTAACGCCGTTCAAATCTTTTGCATACGCTTGCAAGCGCTCTTGATGCAGCTGATCGGCTTGCGTGCGCTTCTGCTGCAGTGCGTGAGCCCACGCAATACGGCTTGGGTCTGCGAGCACCGCGCTGCCGCGCGGAAAAAGCAGGTTGCGAAAAAATCCACTCGCCACCTCTTTAAGGTCGCCTTTGCGCCCGTGGGGCGATGTTTCCTCAATAAATACCACTTTTGTTTTGGCCATATATATAATATATACCAAATTTTGCTTCGGAACACAATGGTAACAATGGTAAACATATAAGCTTACCACAAACCACTGAACTCTAAATCTAGCCATGGCTAATTTTAAAGTTCAGTGATGAGTATGATTAATGTTAGTAAATGATTCGAATTATTCAAACAAAAAGAGGTGTCATTATAACACCCCGCAACTAATGACTTTTCCCCTGTTGATGCCAATATCCCATCAGAGAATTCATTACTCCGAAAAAAAAGAAGGATATAATCGCCACGAATACGGTGGCAGAAAGGAAATTGTCAAGCGGCGTCTCGCCGGGTATCATTATTGAGAAGAAACCACCGCAAACGCCAATGGCGACACTCCCAATGACTACATTTTTTAATTGGTTTCCACTTAATAAAACTTCTTCGTTTTTTTGTTCGTTACTTTGTGATAGCGACATCATATCTCTCCTTTCTTTTTTTAAAAAACGATATTCTTAAAAAGTCTACTACAGCCATTCTCATTTTGCAAGAAAGTGTATAAGTCCACCCCATTCTGCACTCTGGAGACGGAATTAAAGACTGTGTTTGT
>CAYHZD010000024.1:0-9529 GCA_964361035.1 uncultured Candidatus Saccharibacteria bacterium | reverse complement strand
TAATAGTTCCAACGAAGTCGTGAATCTAAAATCGTGGCTTCGTGAACAGGGCTACGATATAGACATTCTGTTGGGTATTTAACTTTCAATAGGCAAACTCTCGCACAGAGCACCAACAACCCGCCTTTCGGCTTTATGCTGAACGGCGGATTTTTTTCATCTGGTAGGACTTAATAGACAGTATTAAAGCGGGCTTTTTTTATGCAAAATTTATTTCTGCGCGGGCGACCGGACTCGAACCGGCGACCTTCCCCGTGACAGGGGGACGCTCTAGCCAACTGAGCTACGCCCGCTTATGTGCCAGCAAGAGGAATCGCCCCGACCGCGGTCGGGGTATGAATCCCCGGTGCCGATGAGAGGAATCGAACCTCTTTCCGAGCTTTATGAGGGCTCTGCTTTACCATTAAGCTACATCGGCTTTCGTAAAACATCATGCTGGCTCCTCTATTTCTTCTTCAACTTCCATGGGAAGAGGCATTCCTTTTTTGTGAAAACCGGTGCCGGCCGGGATAAGGCGGCCCACAATCACATTTTCTTTAAGACCAAACAATTTGTCTTCTTTGGCGGCAAGTGCGGCATTGATAAGCACGCGCGAGGTTTCCTGGAAGGATGCGGCGGAGAGCACGCTCGTAGTAGAGAGCGCTACGCGCGAGATGCCAAGCAGGAGTTCTCCAGCGGTAGCGGGTTCCCCACCTTCGGCTTCCACGCGTTTATTTTCCTCCATTAAAACATATTTGTCCACCATTTCACTGATGGCAAAGGTCGTGGATCCGTTGGTGTGCACGCGCACGCGCGAAAACATTTGCTTAACGATAATCTCAATATGCTTGGGGTTGATGGTAGCCCCCTGCAAAACATACACCTTGCTTACTTCATTGAGGATATAGCGTTCCACCGCTTCTTTGCCAGCATACTTTAATAAATCGCGCATATCAACTGCACCGATAGTCAAACGATCTCCCGCGTGCAATTCATCGCCCACTTTTACCAACAATAAACGATCTCTAAATACGGTATATTCTTGGGTACCTTTTTCGAGCGCGAGCGTGATCACGCGATTTTGATCGTCTTCTTTGATATCAATAATCTTCCCCGGCGCCATCGCGATCACCGCTTTATTTTTAAGACCGCGCACTTCAAGCACTTCGTCCACGCGCGGGAGCCCCATCGTGATGTCTCCTTGTTCTTCGGCAACGCCTCCGGTATGGAATGTGCGCATGGTGAGCTGCGTGCCCGGCTCACCAATGGCTTGTGCGGCTACAATACCCACCGCTTCGCCGAGCGCGATTAGTTTGTTGTAGGCAAGATCATAGCCGTAGCAGGTCTGGCAGATTCCGCGCGAGGTTTTACAGCGAATCGGACTGCGCACCGTGACCGCCGGTATGCCCGCCGCCTCGATAGCTTCGGCGTCTTTCGTGCTCAAAAGTGTTCCTTTTTTAAATAATTTTTTGCCGTCGGATTTTATATCTTCAAGCAACACGCGACCGAATAAACGTTTTGAAAACGGAATCCCAACTTCTTCAGCATCGCTTTGCAAAATGTGCAATCCTTCTTCGCTGCCGCAATCGGCTTCCTGAATGACTAAATCCTGCGCCACATCCACGAGGCGCCGTGTCAGATATCCGGCGACCGACGTTTTAAGCGCCGTGTCAGCCGTTCCTTTTCGCGCGCCGTGGGTCGCGATAAAATATTCAAGCACCGAAAGCCCTTCTTTATAACTCGATCGAATGGGAAGCTCAATAATGCGGCCAGCCGGATTGCGCACCAATCCCTTCATACCGCTCATCTGGGTGGTAGATCCCCACGAACCACGCGCGTTGGAGCTTACGAGACTCACGGGCGAAGAACGCGGATCCAATGCTTTCGGCACAAGCTCTCCAATTTCTTTCATCACCCGACTCCAAATTTCCACCACTTTGGTATAACGTTCTTCATCGCTCAACAAACCCTGGTCGTAATGATTGGTCACTTCCCGCACTTCTTCTTCGGCGCGCTTCATGATGTCCCCTTTTTGCGGCGGCACGATCAAATCATCCATACCCCAACTCGTGCCTGATCGCGTAGCATACTGAAATCCAATATTCTTGATGCGATCAAGAACCGGCGGCAGAGCCGCAGCGCCATACAGATCAAGAAGTTGAATCACGATTGCCGTAATATTTTTTTTGCGCAATTCTTCGTTGACAAAGGGGAAACTGTCCGGAAGAGTGGCATTAAATAAAATGCGGCCCACCGTTGTCTCCAAAGCAGATTCGCCCACCACAATTTTTGCATGAAGATCCACAAAGCCGTTGTCTGCGGCAAGCACCGCTTCGTTTTTGGAAGCAAAACGTTTTCCTTCTCCGGCCGCGCCCGGTATTTCGCGCGTAAGCCAATAACATCCAAGCACCATTTCATGACGCGGCTCCACAATCGGCTCGGCCGTGCCGGGTTTCAAAAGATTGTGGGTGGACGCCATAATGCCGGCCGCTTCTTTTTGCGCTTCTTCGGTAAGCGGCACGTGCACGGCCATCTGATCGCCGTCAAAGTCGGCATTAAACGCCTGACACACCAACGGATGCAACTCAATAGCCTTGCCTTCGATCAGGATGGGACGGAATGCCTGAATACCCAAGCGATGCAAGGTGGGCGCGCGATTGAGCAAGACATATTTATCCGCGATTACTTCTTCAAGAAGCGCCCATACTTCGGGCGTTGCTTCATCAATCATTTTTCCGGCCATGCGAATGTTATGCACCAATTCATAATGCAAAAGGCGCTCCACCACAAACGGTCGAAAAAGTTCAAGCGCCATTTTTTTCGGCAACCCGCATTGATCGAGTTTAAGATTAGGACCCACCACGATCACGGATCGGCCGGAATAATCCACACGCTTTCCTAAAAGATTTTGACGAAACCGGCCTTGTTTGCCTTTCAACATATCGGCAAGCGAACGCAAAGGCCGTTTTTGCGCCTGCGAAGCCGCCGGCGCCGTACCGCGCCGAATGCTATTATCCACCAGTGCGTCTACCGCTTCTTGCAGCATGCGTCGTTCATTGCGCACAATCACTTCCGGCGCTTTAAGTTCAAAAAGGCGCTTTAAGCGATTGTTGCGATTAATCACACGCCGATAAAGATCATTGATATCGGAGCTCGCATGCCGCCCGCCTTCCAATGCCACCATGGGGCGCAAATCCGGCGGGATCACCGGAATAACGCTCAAAAACATCCATTCCGGTCTGACATTGGAACGAATGAGCGTATTCACCAAACGCAAGCGAGAGAGAATTTTTTTCACCTGCACCGGCGAAGCATCTTTAGCTTCCTTTTCCAACGAGGCGGCAATGGCGGCCAAATCAAGATCCGCGCAAAGCGCGCGCAACGCCTCGGCGCCAATGCTCGCTTCAAACACATGACTGAACTTAAACGATAAACGTTGATAGTCAACTTCATTTAATACCGCATATTTGCGCAAACTGCGTAATTCATTTTTTGCCTGCTCAAATGCTTCTTTGAGTAATCCGCGTTGACGCTCGTCTATTGATTTTGTTTTCACCCGAAATTCTTCTTCGATCTGACGAAGAGCGCTGGCGCGTTCTTTCTCGTGCATATTGGTAATAATGTAGCCGCCGAAATAAATTACCTTTTCCAATTCGGAAACCGGAATATCAAGCAGAAGTCCGATGCGCGACGGCACCCCGCGCACAAACCAAATATGCGAAACGGGAGTTGCCAGATCAATATGCCCGAACCGCTCACGGCGCACGGCCGCGCGCGTCACTTCCACGCCGCATCGCTCGCAGGTAATACCCCGATAGCGCACTCTACGATACTTGCCGCAGTAGCATTCAAAATCTTTAATGGGCCCGAAAATACGTTCATCAAAAAGACCGTCCCGCTCCGGCCGTTGGGTGCGATAATTAATCGTCTCTGGTTTGGTAACTTCGCCACGCGACCACGCGTGTATTTCTTCGGGCGAAGCCAGACGCAGAACTAATGATTTGATGTCGTTAACGCTTGAGGCCATGGTTGTGGTGATGATACTTCTTCTTCGTAGCGTCGAGGTCGTTCTTTAATAATGACGTTTAACGCCAGACCTTTTAATTCACTGACTAATACATTAAAGGATGCCGGAATATGCGGACTCTTCAACCGCTCGCCGCGCACAATCGCGTCGTAGACAGCCGTGCGGCCGGACACATCATCGGATTTTACGGTGATCATTTCTTGCAATGTGTAGGCAGCGCCATATCCTTCGAGAGCCCACACTTCCATCTCGCCGAATCGCTGGCCGCCCCCTTGGGCTTTGCCGCCAAGCGGTTGCTGGGTGATGAGCGAATAAGGGCCGGTGGAGCGCATGTGCATTTTATCTTCCACCATGTGCGCAAGCTTAATCATATACATCACTCCTACCGTCACCCGATCGCCAAACGGCTCGCCGGTCATGCCATCAAACAATTTCACTTTACCCGACTCGGGAAGATTGGCGGTACGCAATTCTTGCTTGATCTCTTCTTCCGTCGCCCCGCGCAATGAAGGGTTAATTGCCTGATAGCCAAGCAGTTGTGCCGCCCAGCCCAAATGAGTTTCCAAAATCTGACCGATGTTCATACGCGATGCCACGCCGAGCGGATTTAAGATCACATCAACCGATGTGCCGTCCGCCAGATAGGGCATATCTTCCATACGCAGTATTTTCGCCACCACTCCTTTGTTGCCGTGGCGCCCGGCAACTTTATCGCCGGCTTGAATCTTACGCAACGCCGCCACCTCCACGCGCACGCGCTTGGTGATGCCGGCCTCCAGACGATCGCCCGCTTCACGCGAGAATACGCGCACCCCGATGACGCGACCTTCCCGGCCGTGGCTTAAACGCAGAGATGTGTCTTTCACTTCACGCGATTTTTCGCCAAAGATCGCGCGCAAAAGCCGCTCCTCTGGACTTAAATCCGTCTCTCCTTTCGGCGTAATTTTTCCCACTAAAATATCGCCTGATTTCACTTCGGCTCCTACGCGCACAATACCTTCCCCATCCAAATCTTTTAATTTTTCTTCTCCTACGTTGGGGATATCGTTGGTGGTGAGTTCCGGACCCAGCTTGGTATCACGCACGTCGGCGGTAAATTCTTCAATATGCAACGAAGTAAATCTATCCTCGCGCACCATACGCTCGGACATAATGACGGCATCTTCATAATTCCAACCGTTCCAAGGCAAAAATGCCACGAGCACATTTTTTCCGAGCGCAAGCTCGCCTTCAGAGGTAGAAGAATTATCCGCGAGCACATCACCCTTCTTCACGCGCTCGCCGTTTGTCACAAGCGCGCGATGATGAAAGGCGGTATCCTGATTGGAACGCAAAAAGGTGCGCAGTTCATAGGTATGTTCGCCGCGGCCCTCTTCGGGAGTTACCACAATGCGCGAGGCGTCCACAAACGAAACATGACCATCTTCTTCCGCCACAATCATGCGGCCGGAATCGCGCGCTGCTCTTGCTTCCATGCCGGTGGCCACGCGCGGCCACTCAGGATGCAGGCATGGCACCGATTGCCGTTGCATATTTGATCCCATGAGTGCGCGATTGGCGTCATCATGCTCCAGAAAAGGAATCAAATTAGTCGCCACGCTAAAGGCCTGTTGAGGAGCCACATCAATAAAGTCCACTTCCTCTTTTGGTACAATGCCTAAACGTCCATTCGGCAGACGGGCTTCTAGCTCATGTTCTTCTATCGTGCCGTCTTTATTATACGAAATGCCCGCGTGCGCGATGGTGTGTTTTTCTTCTTCAAAAGCCGTCAAATACACGATTTCATCCATGATGATGCCGCCTTTGACTCTCCGATAGGGCGTTTCAATAAAACCAAAATCATTCAAGCGCGCGTAACTGGCAAGATGGCCCACGAGCCCGATATTCGGCCCTTCCGGTGTTTCAATCGGACAAATTTTACCATAGTGAGAAGGATGCACATCGCGCATCTCCACACTCGCCCGCTCGCGCGTAAGCCCGCCTGGTCCGAAGGCAGACAGACGCCGGCGCTGTTCAAGCTCGGAGAGAATATTGACTTGATCCATAAATTGCGAAAGCTGGCTCGAATTGAAAAATTCTTTGATCATGGACATGAACGGCCGGGCATTGACGATTTGCGAAGGAGTGAGCAATTCCGGATCCAGGGTGGACATGCGATCTCGGCTGTTGCGCTCAATGCGCGTCATGGCCACACGCAAGCGCTGCGAGAGAAGCTCGCCCACACCGCGGATGCGCCGATTGCCAAGGTGATCAATATCGTCAGGCGTTTCAAAAGGCGTATTGTTTTTGCGAATGATCTCTTGGATGATCGCCAAAATATCTTCGCCGGAAAGCACCCGACTCTGATTTTCTTTGTCGGCTAAAAAATGCCCAAGCCGCGCTTGAAACTTAAAGCGCCCTACCGCAGAAAGATCGTATCGCTCGGGAGAGAAAAGCATGGTGGTATGTTGTTCGGCATTATCGGCAGTCGCCATCTCGCCCGGGCGCAGACGTTTGTAAATTTCTACATAAGCATCCTCTTTTGATTGCGCCGGATCTTTCTCAAGCGTGGCGCGCGTGTATGATCGCTCGCCCGTATCTACCGCCGAAAGTCGCTCGGTGATCTGGGCCGGAGTAAATCCAAAAATACGCAAGAGCGAGGAGACGGGAATTTTTCGCTTGCGATCCATTTTTACCGAAATGGCATAATCCGGATCAGTTTCAAACTCAAGCCACACGCCGCGATTAGGAATAACTTTGGCGCCGAATACCCGGCGGCCCTTGACAAACTGGCTGGTAAAATACACGCCGGATGATCGCGCAAGCTGGGAAACCACCACGCGTTCGACACCGTTAATAATAAAGGTGCCGCGGCTTGTCATCGCCGGGAAATCAGTAAAAAAAATCTCTTGAGTCTTCTCTTCACCGGTGCTTTTGCGCATAAGCTTTACTTTGACGCGCAAAGGCGCTTCATAGGTAAGATCATGCAAACGCGCCTCAAATTCGTTGTGCTTGGGCTCTTCGATGGTATAGTCCACGAACCGAAGCTCGAGATCCTTGCTGTAATCCTTGATGGGAGAAAACTCATCAAATATCTCTTTGAGGCCTTCTTCCATTAAAAGGCGATACGAACGTATCTGCTCTCCTACGAGAAACGGGAGAGGCGCAAGCGCTTCGCGGTAGCGCGAAAAATACTTTTTTTGCATGCCTTTATTGATTTAATAACGTATGAAAAAAATAAAATAAGGCAGTATTAAAAGCCCTTTATGCTTTTTACGTGTGGCTATTCGAAAGGGAGTTTATTCACACTAGATTTAAGTATAGTCCTTCGTGCCTTCCCCGTCAAGCCCTGTCAAGGATTGCGTTTTCTCCTACCGCGTGGTCTTATAAAAAAACATTGATTTTTGCGGTGTTCAGCGATAGACTGACGATATGAAAAAGAAAATAAAAAATCTTGCGGGTGGATTGGAATGAAGCATAAAAAAAGCCGTTTCTCAATTAAAACGGCTTTGAGACGCGCGGATTGTCGCGCAGCTCTTGCAAGCGCTCATGCGCTTGGCGCATCTTTTCCGCAAACGCCGGCGATTTTTTCAATTTTTCTCCGGCTTCACGAAGATGATTCCGCACATCTCGCACATTCTCTCCTAGCAACCACGCGAGTTTCTCTTCGCTCGGGCACAACAACGAAACACACAACAACATCACTACCTTGCGCGCAAACCCCGCATTGCCTCTATTTTGTTTTTGCAATATCGCTTGCTGACGAACCTGAAACACATCCGCCACTATCTGTACCAGCTCAAGAAAATTCACATTTTCTTCCAAGGTGCGTTGTTCACGGCTTCCCCATTCTTCCCATACCTCTTCGACACTCTTTCCGGAAAGCTCCATAACACTCTTGATACTGGCCAAAACGCCCTCGATTTTCCGTACATCATGAAATTGGTACGCGAACGCGGCAATGCGTTCTGTGATCGATCGGGGAAGTGTAAGTCCTTCGCATTGCGCCTTCTGCGCCGTGATATCAGCCAGCAGCGCCTCATCCGGCCAGTCAACAGGGAGGGTTGTCATGCTCGTAATACGCGACCGCAATTCATCCTGCAAAACGAATTCGGGAATTTTGATAGGGAGATCAGTAATACTCGCAATGGAGGTTATCACCATAACACGCGGCTCTTTTGCTCTCCGCAACACATCAAACAGACTGGCAAACATTTCTTGCGTTTTTTGACCTGTTAAAAAGTGGAGATTGTCAAGAAGGAAAACGTCCGCGTTGCGGTAGTGCTGATCATAATGAGTTTCGACTGCCCTTCTTCCGCCGTCTCCGCACGACAAACGCACGAATTCACTTTGCAAATTTCTTGCTTCCCGCCATACCACATGGCAAGGCCGGTGAAGATGCGCGATTTCGTTGGCAATGGCATGCTCAAGATGTGTTTTCCCCGACGCAGTCGGTCCCGCAATAAAAAGAAACCGAAAAGAAGAAGATGGATTGCCGTCAGCAATTTTACGGCACGCACGCGCCGCATACTCATTGGTTTTGCCGACCACGAATGCATCAAAGGTGAGGGTTGGGTCTACATCCCGGTATTGATAATCCTGTTTAGCAAGATTGACTAGTGATATACGGGGCGCATGATTATCATGTTGTTCTTCTTTATTTTCACTATATATCGGTATATCATATTTTTCAGAAAATCTCTCAAAGAACGCACGTACTTCCTGTTCTTTCCCCATGATATTTCCTCCTTGCTCGCTTTTTTGCATTCATAGCATAAATTTTCTATGATGAAAAGATGGCATCTCCCATTATTGATCTTAAAGATAAACGCCGGAAATGGGCGCTGTTTCCTGAACCCGTCTCGCCGCCCCCGGACCAGCCCCAGCCATCCCCGATTGACGCACCTGGTGCGTCAATGTCAATAACAGAAATGGCGTGGGAGGCGCCGGAGTATCTCTACTATCCAAAAAGCCCGGATTGGTATTGGGGGGTTGGTATTACGGCGTTCGCGCTGATGTTGATTGCCATCTTTACGAACAATCTTATTTTTGCTATTTTTGCGGCAGTGGCAGGATTTACCATAGCCCTCTGGGGGGCGCGCAAACCGAAAACAATCACCATAAAATTCGATGGACAAGGCATGATGATAGAATCGCGCCGATATCCCTATCAGGAACTTACGTCATTTTGGATTCGCTACGAGCCACCGTTCGTCAAAGAAATAAGCATCTTGACCAAACAAACATTGCTGCCTTCTCTGCGTATCCCACTCGGCAACGAAAACCCTGCTGAAATCCGTGCGTTCCTCCTGCGTTTCTTACCGGAAAAAATACAAGAGGAATCGTTGATTGAAGTTCTTGCGCGGGTAGTGAAGTTTTAGCTCTCATCGTTCAATGGATAGGACGCAAGCTTGCGGAGCTTGTAATAGAGGTTCGAATCCTCTTGGGAGCACCAGAAAGGAAATTGCAAGCCAGAGGAAGCCCCCCCGCGAAAATCAGGGAAGGCGGTGTTTTTTTTTTTTGTTGGGGACAAAAAAAAAACAA
>CAYHZD010000023.1:0-10018 GCA_964361035.1 uncultured Candidatus Saccharibacteria bacterium | reverse complement strand
TTATATTTCATCCGTTACTTGATGTGCCGCGCGGAGCGATTTTTAATTCCTCGCAAATTTTTTCAAAATATCCAGCTGATCCTGATAGGTGGCCACTTTGGCGAGCACCTGCGAAGCGTACGAGCGGCCGAGATACGAATTCCAATTGGAGCCGGCGAAATACTTGGCGGCGGCTTTGCGTTCATCGAGATCGGCGCCATTATCTTTCAACAGAAGACCGGAAGCCACAAAAGCGTCTTTTGGATCCCACGGATTTGGCGGTTTATTACCGGTGATGACACTGATACGATCTTCAAATAACACCCAGGTGGAGGGGATAAATTGCGCAGGCCCCATCGCTCCTCCCCATCCTACGCGCTCGCCGCGATTGTTGCGCATGGGGCAAGAAACCGGCATGGATTCCGTGTCCAAGCCAAGTCGTCTGGTAATATCCAGAAACGGATCGTGATCGCGCGATGCTTTCATAACCGATTTCCATTTATATTCAGGCGGATCGCTCGGCAGATTGCATTGGCCGATATTTTTGCCAAGCTCGGATTCCTGCGCGATGACGCCCAAAATAAAAGCGGCCCGCACGCCGGTTCTCTGTGAAGCAAGTTCCGCGTAGGCAACCGCTTTTTCAAAGGGAATGGCGGGAGATCCTTGCAGTAAGAAAAGCTGGGTGCGGATTTGAGCGGCGTCTTTTTCTTTTGCGGTAAGAACTTTTTTATATTCCGATTCTTTACCTTTCGTGATCGTTAACAAATTCTGGCGTTCTTTTTCTTTTTTGTGAAGTTGATTTCGTTCAATTTCAAGAAGTGAGCGAAGTTCAAATTCTTCCTGCTGTTCTTCTTCAAGCGCTTGTTTTGCGGTCTCCTCCTCGCTACGATTTTCGCGCAACGCATCAAGCGAATCCTGCACGGCTTTCTGTACCATGCCAATGCTTTCAAGCTCGCCGAGCATGGTGGATAAATTCGGATATATCAACAATTGCTCGATAAGCGAAACATCTTCGGTTTCACGCACCGCGCGCAATGATTCGGCAAGAGACGCTTTCTGGCGCGCAATTTCATCGCTTAACACCACGATTGTTTCTTCTTTTCCTCTGATGGCGGTGCCAAAATTTTTGATCGCCAGCGTACGCGCCTTAATTTGCAACTTTGCCTTATTGATTTGCGCATCAAAAATGGCAATATCGCGCTCAAGAGAAGTTGCTTCGCGCTGTTTTTCCCCCACGAGTTTTTCCCAATTGCCAATTTCTCCTTCAAGACGCGACAGTTCCGCTTTGAGCGCTTCACGGCGATTCACCACTGCACCGGATACTTCTTCTTCGGCGTAAAGAGGTACAAAACCTACAAAAAACACAAGAAAAGAAATAATGCTGATCGATGCAGCGTATTTCATGATGTTTCTTCGCTCGCCTCGCTGCGAAGCGGGCCAGTTGATGGACTCTCTTCTTCTTTTTGCTTCTTTTCGCCCGTAACCTCAACTGCCTCAACCTGACTTGCTTCCGAAACCGCTCCTGTCGGCTCTTCTTCGCGCGGCTCTTCTATAAGAGCCACTACGGCATCGGTTTCTCCGACAAAAGAAACACCGGCGGGCAGTGATACATCGGCAAGTACGATACGATCCCCAAACGCGTTGAGGCGTGAAAGATCTATAAGGAGATCATGAGGAAGTTTGGCGGGAAGGGCTTCCACTTCGACTTCATGCATGACTTTGACGAGAATACCTCCCTGCTTTATCGCGGGCGCCTCTCCTTCAAAGCGCAACGGTATCGCCACACGCAATTTTTCATCCATACGGACGCGCAAAAAATCCACATGACGCGGCAGATGGGTAAGAGGATCGTAGTCAACATTATGGATAAGAACGTTTTCTGTGCCTTTATGATCAACAACAAGTTCAATCAACGAAGATTCCCCCGCGCTCCTGCGCGCCTTGGCAAACGCCTGCTCATCAATGCTCAACACCACATTCTCTCCGCCGCCCCCATAAAGTACAGCAGGTAAAATACCCTGCTTACGCAGGTTTTTCACGCCTTTGCCGAATACGTCCCGCACTTGTGCTTTAAGCGCAAATGTCATAAAAAGATCATACAACATTATGCGAGAAAAGAAAAGTATCATCGCCATCGTAGGGCCGACGGCGTCGGGGAAATCAGAGCTGGCCGTACAGCTCGCCAAGAAGTTCAATGGTGAGATTATTTCGGCGGATTCGAGGCAGGTGTATAGGGGATTGAATATTGGGAGCGGAAAAGTAAAAGGGAGATGGCAAAAAAAACTCAATAAATCTTACGAGGTTCAACCTCATAAGACTTTGATCTACAAAACCATTCCACACCATTGTATTGATTACGTTTCACCGAAAAAGCGATATACGGTCGTTGATTTTCAGCAATGTGCACAAAAAGCGATCGAGGATATCCGCGCGCGCGGGAAAATTCCTTTTCTGGTGGGAGGAACAGGATTTTACATTGACGCCGTACTCGGCGATACCCTATTCCCCTCCGCACCGGCGAATCCGGCGCTACGAAAAAAATTAGAACGCCTGCCTGCCGAAAAACTATTTGCGATGCTTAAAAAGAAAGATGCGCGCCGTGCCGCCACCATTGATCCGCATAACAAGCGGCGGCTTATTCGGGCGCTTGAGATTATTGAAACAACAGGAGCGCCTGTCCCAAACCAGGTTTTTAGCAACGCAAGCCATACCAGCCGCCAATCTCTATGGCGCCATGATGCACAAAACCTGGTTTGGGACAGGATCACTCGCAATGACGATGTTATTATGATCGGCATACGAAAGACGAAAGAAAAACTCCGACAAGCAATCACTAAACGCATCCGCGCCATGCTCAAGAGCGGACTGGTGGCGGAAACAAAAAAACTGCATGCCGCCCCGCCGGTCGGCGAAGGCCTTTCATGGAAACGAATCGGTGAATTTGGATTTGAATACCGCTTGCCCACGCTTTATTTACAAAAAAAGATTACCCGCAAAGAACTCGAGGAACAGCTTAAAAAAGAAAATTGGCGCTATGCAAAGCGCCAGATTACGTGGTGGAAATATCATCAAGATATCTGCTGGATATCTACCTTTCAAGAAGCGCGGCGTCTTCTTTTCTCTTTTTGTGCTTCTGCTTTTTGATAATCCAACTCCGCGATCGCCTGAAAGAGAGTAAAAATAGGCTCTTGAATAAAAAGCTTGATAAACTTAACAGTTGCCTTAAGATGAAGAATATTTGTCAGTGGATGGAAATCAATTTTTTCTGGCTCCTCGGAAAGCCATAAAGACACCCTCTTTAGCGCCTTATTAAACGCATTCCAATCAATGTCTCTGTTGTCATGTGGGGGAAACGTAATAAGAATAGCTAGTTTTTCAGAGTCATTTCCCTTAAAAAGCTTTTCTTCCAATCCTGAGGTCGTTATAAGCATCCTTCACCTCCTCTATGCTGTATTCTTTCTACAATAAGAGAAGCATATCGGAAAAATATCTGTCAAGCTCCGCAACAGAATGACGCGTCTGGCTGCCGGTGTCGCGATCGCGGATGGTAACGGTATTGTCGTCGAGTGTTTGAAAATCAATCGTGACACACCATGGGGTGCCAATTTCATCTTGGCGGCGGTAGCGCTTGCCGATGTTGCCATTGTCATCCCACGCGATAGGAGCTTGTAGGTTGTAGGTTGTAGGTTGTAGTATTTTGTAAACTTCTTTTGCTTTCGTAATTAAATCAGGTTTGTTGGCAAGTAAGGGGAAGACTGCAATTTTTACGGGGGCAATCTTTGGATTAAGTTTTAGCATGACGCGTTTTTCTTCTCCTCCGCCGGCCGGCGGATCATCTTCTGTATATGCAGAAAGCAAAACAGCAAGTACCGTTCTTTCCACGCCAAGCGAAGGTTCGATCGTATGCGGAATAAACGGCTCGGACTCCTCCCCTTGGTGATAGCGCAAATCAACACCACTCGCATCCATATGGTTTTTTAAATCATAATCGGCGCGATAAGCCAATCCATAAAGTTCTTTTCTTCCGAACGGAAAATCAAATTCAAAATCTACAGTCCGCTGTGAATAATGCGCTCTGTTTTCTTCTGCTATTTCCAATTGCGATATGTTCTGTTCATCAATCCCAACCGTCCTGATAAATTTTAGAATTTCTTGCTTCCACATTTCAAATGCTTTATGCCATGCATTAGGTCTGATAAAATACTCAACTTCCATCTGCTCGATTTCACGCAGACGGAATAAAAAATCTCGCGGCGCTATTTCGTTGCGAAACGCTTTACCAATCTGAGCAATACCAAACGGCAATATTGGATGAAATGAATCAATGATATTTTTAAAGTTTGTAAAAATTCCCTGAGCGGTTTCCGGTCGAAGATAAGCGAGGGACGCTTCATCTTCAAGAGCCCCGATATGGGTCTCGAGCATCATGTAAAACTGCCGCGCTTCTCCCAATACGCCACCGCATACCGAGCACTTTTTTTTATCTTCTAAATGATCGGCACGAAAACGTCGCTTACATTTCTTGCATTCAATAAGCATATCCGCAAATCCACGCGCATGTCCGCTCGCCCGTAACACTTCTTTTTTGGTCACAAGAGCAGAATCAATGCCAAACATATCGCTGCGCGTACTTACAAATTGCTTCCACCATAATTGCTTTATGTTATTTTTTAATGCAAGTCCGAGCGGGCCATAGTCATAAAAACCCGCCAAGCCTCCGTATATATCAAAACTAGGATAAATAAACCCGCGCCGTTTGCATAAGCTCACAATTTTTTCTAATTTGTCCATAAAAAAATGATAATTAACGTAATCTTATTTGTCTAGACGAACCCCTATTGACTTTTTCTGTTGGTTTGCTAATATAGAATCATAAAGAGCCTTCGGGCCTCGAGAAACCCCGCTAAAAGCGGGGTTTCGATTTATTCAAAAAAGCAGTCAATTGTGTAAGAATACCATTAAAATCGGCCTCATTCATTTTGTACATGTCTCGAATAAATCGCTTCATGCTAACAAGGCGCATTTGAGCGAGAATAACAGATCCTTTCCTGTCATTTGGATCCGTGAAATTATAGTAAAAATCATATGTTTTTTGTTTTGTAGAAAGCGGCGCAACCCAGAACATTTTGTTGTTAAACTTTTTTACCACAAGAACAGGACGTTCAAAAATTTTGCCAGCGCCATTCTGTTCAAATCCGATATTCTTGCCTACGGCGCACATCCAAACCCAACCATCCTTTGGAAACAAGTTGGGATGATCTCCGAGAGCAATTCGCTTCTTAACTTGATTCCATCGATCAAAATCTTTTTCCATATTCATTATATTCTGGATCAAAAACATCGCCAGCAAAGACCGCTTTATTTGCCAAATATTCTCTTCCTTCGTCGGTTTCCATCTGATCAAATGCCTTGTGGATTCTCTCCTGAAGTTCGCTTCTTTCTCCTCGTTCTGGTGGCGGAATATTATATTTTACCTCTTCTTCCATATTTTTATCTTATTTATTTAACTTTTCGTTGCACGCTCGTAGCTTTAGCGTCGTCCGGTATCGCCGACGTGCGTGCGAGTGCGGTTGCAGAGAGCGGAATACCCGCGAATACATCAGCTCCTTGCGCTTCTGCTACAGAAATCAGCTCAGCTTCTCCCCCTTGATGAAATGAGGTGGGCAAAAATCCAATTTGAAAGGCGGCCTCCAAGGCTGGTCGCGTATATCCCACTCCCGCCGATAGAGCACCCACATGCCACGTTATTTCGCTCCGGCTTGCGTTATAATTTATCGAAGCGCTTCCCGGTGAAACAACGCCCTTCCAGCGAGCATACGAGGGAAGAAACGCACGAACAGTCACCTCTTCAAGCGCATTTGAAACATTTTGGAGCGACCAGAGAACCGTATACGTAGTCTCTTTACCTACTTCGGGAGGAAGAGGACCGCTGTTCGGCAACGGTTCATAATAAAAATATGCCTTTTGAGAAAGTAAGAGTTTGCTTGCTATCTTTACTTCTGCCGCCGATTCGCTCGTTAAATCCGAGGACGCATAACCCTCGGGAATCGTTTCGGCGCGAACACGCCCTTCTACACGTGCGACAAAATTTCGATCCTCGAGCGTGCGCGCCGGCACGATATCGTGCACGCGCATGCGAAATGACACTTCTCCTTCGCTGCCCGGAGCAACAACCGCAAGCGCGGCAACGGTACTGGCATTCCACCGAATCGTGTTCGTTGTTTCGTCATAGGTAGCGTCAGTTAAGCGCAAACTCCCTTTATCGAATGCTTCTCCGGTCGGTGTTGCTTCAATAACAACATTTTCCACGGCAACAGGCAAATTGTTTTTCCATCGAAGACTCATAAGAAACGATTCGCCCGGCAGTGCCACTCCTTCTTTTTGCGTCTCCATACGCACATCAAGCGCGAGCAAACTGCTGCGTACGGTCACCGTTGCGGCTGCCTGTGCCACCACCTGCCAACGATCTTCTTCTCCATCAAAAATACCGACTTTCATCCGAAACGTTTTCTGCGGCGTGACGCCCTGCTTTAATATGCCGCTTATTGCGATTACGCGCACTTCTTGGGGTTGCAGATCACCTAAACGCCATCGCTTTATACCTTCCACGGCTGCCGGCACCGCGTTTTCAAAAAGAAAATCTTCTGGATACTCCACTTCCAAGGAAAGATCGTGGAGAATAGTATCGGTATTAGAAGTAACCCGCACCGCGAGTGCCACCGATCCCTCCGCCTGTACTTCCCGCGGCGCTTCCAGCGCCACCCCCACCAGCGAACTGACGATCGTTAAGGAAGCAGTGTCTTCTTTGGCAAAAAAAGCGGACGAACCCTGCGGCCGATATTCAAGAACCGTTTTTATCGTGACCTCGTCTCCTTCATTGCCAAATACGATACGGCGCACTTCTAATGTTTCTTCCGCGCCGGGCGCGATGGTGCCGATTTGTTCGCGTGTGCGTT
This sequence comes from uncultured Candidatus Saccharibacteria bacterium, assembly GCA_964361035.1. GTDB lineage: Bacteria > Patescibacteriota > Minisyncoccia > Ryanbacterales > CAYHZD01 > CAYHZD01. Next base: position 3,083 of record CAYHZD010000023.1, on the reverse strand, counting down.
CACCGTCGGGAAACGTAATCACAAGTTCTGCTCCTTCTATTGCTTTTTGATTCTCATTGCGGATAGAAACGTGCCATACCGCTTCACTCCCGGAAGCGGTTTCTGACGGACCCTCTAGCGTAAAGGTAACATCCCTTCCCCCTATTACCCCGCCGCCTGCAATAAAAAAGAACACGCCGCCAACGATGACAAAAAGGACGGTTGCGATCACCAATGTCCATAAAAAAATAGTTCGAAGCCGCATAGTTTTTTCCTGTTGCCGCGCTTTGGCCACAGTCGGCGCATACGATGGCGCAGGACTACGCCAAAATGACGAGAGAGACTCGTCGGGTTCTGTATCAAGCATTCTTCTTTTTATCTTTTCTCTACGCGCCGGATAGAGCTCGCTTTCATCTTTTTCATGCGAAAGCTTCTTGGCAAGATCTTCAAGATCAGACATATATTGCATTATACATGAAATCGATAAATACGGAACACCTCCTCTTTACGTTGATTTTGAAGGATAATCGGCTCAATGCCGCGCGTTTTCAGTTTTTCTTCCAACACATGCCCGTACGACGTGAGATATTTTTCGTCCTTCCACGGCACGCGTTCAGTGGGGATAATAACATACATATACTGAAATCCGCTTCGCGAGAAATAATCTTCTCCTTGCTCTTCTAAGAGCCGCTCAAATGTTTCAATTTTGATAACCGGCCAGACGTGATATAAATTCAAGCGATCGAGTATCCAAAGTTGAGGGATACTATCTATATTGCCATCGTACAATACAAGCGCGGGATAGGGCTGCAGTCTTGCTTGCTTTGCTTTTTTGATTGCCTTCTCATGCATATCATTTAAAAACTGATATTGCATGTCAAAATGCAAAGCAGGCATCTTGTCGGCAAGTTCTTTCCCTAAAAAGTTAGAGAGTTCATTGTATCCCCATCGGAAATTCTCATAGCGAAGCGGCGAAAATGCCCAGCGCTCGGGGCCTTTCGGATAGGGTACAAGTAAACTATTGGCACTGTAGGCGATTTCGAAAAACACAAAAAGAACAAATAAAAGAATTCCAAAACAGCGCCAAAGGGATTCGTGTGTTGCATTTTCTTTTTGTTGATACAAAAAATTTGCCGCGCTCAATATGAGCGCCGGCGTCAGCATCGCCAAAAACCGCGCCGACGGCCCAATAACCGCCACGATCAATATCGCCAGAAATCCGATCAGAAGCCACAAAAATGCGCTCCGCAAAAAGAAAAGAGAAGTAAGCGCGAGTACGCCAAAAAACCATGAATTGGCGCCAAAGAACGCGGGCAGAAATTCTTTAATGCGACTGGTCAGTGTTCCAATCTCTTTGCCGGGTGCGATCTGCCAGATTGTCGGATCTTGCCCGAACACATGCGAAATCTGAAAATCAAAATGGCCAACAGCCCGATACAGTTGGATATTGTAGACAACGACGGGACTAAACAAAATAATCGCCACGCATGCACCGATCCATAATTTTTTATTAAACAATATATCGCGCCGATATAATAAAAGATACACCAAAAATATCGGCGCCAAAATAAAAGTGGTGTATTTTGTAAGAAACGCGCATCCAAGCGCTACACCCGTCCAGATAAAATAAATATCTTTTTGAAGTGATCGCAAAAAAAGATATGAAACAAACAGAAGAAAAAAAATGACATATGCTTCTTGCAAACCAAGGCGGGAGACAAACAAAAGATGAACATTGACGGCACCGAACGCGGCGGCAGCGAGTCCCGCTTCGCTTGAAAACAATTGTCGCCCAATTAAAAATAAAAGATACACGGAAGCGATGCCGAACAGCGCGGACGGCAAACGAAATACAAACGTACTTTCACCAAAAAGCCGCATAAAAATATGCTGGATTAAAAACACGAGCGGCGGATGATCATGAAAAGAAAGTCTGGTCCATTGAGGGATACCGGTGCCGATCGCATATGCTTCAGGCACGCGATCGCTCGATTGTACCAACGGATCAAACCATTCCAATGGCGTGGTCTGCTCATTGGCTTCATCAAAATCAAGCATACCGACCGCCCGAAACGCATAGAGCACCTCATCTCCCATTGGATCCCCTTCGCTCAGCGCCCAGAGCCGCATAAACGCCGCTCCAATAAGTATGATAATCAGTGTCCAAATAAGCTGTTTTCGTGTCATCTTGAAAAAAGGATAGTACTATGTTATCTATCATAACAGACACAATATTTTACAGAAAGAGAGGTGCAGCGATGCGAGAACGAGAAACTACCAATGCGGACGAAATCATTACCGTATCACCAAAAACAATTCAAGCGAATGGCTTAATGCCGCTTTTTAGTTCCAAAAAAGCGTATGGCATTGAATGTGGCAAATGTGGTCGCGGCTACCGTGATAAAGTATTTTGCGTGAGCGACGATGCAAGTTCTCGATGCCCTCTCTGCAGCATGATCAACCGATGGTCCCATGCGTCATGGATGCGACACTATATCCGCATTGAAAAACAAGAGGAGCAAGAGAAGACAATGTGGCTGGAAAGTAATGTGCCGAAAGCTCTTGCGAGTGGATTTCAACGAGTAGGAAATGTCGCTAATTTTCTAAACGAGCTCATTAAAAAACAAGGGGTGTCTTTTTTTGTCTATGACAGCGATGTGCAACACGCTCTTAGCCAGTTGGTGAAACGGGGAGTAGTCAAAAAAAAGCTATGGTGGTATACACGCAAGGAGGTAAACCATGATTGACGCTCCAGGAGCGTCAATTTTTTACGTGAGATGATTCGCCGCAAGCGCGGCGTGGATTTGTTGTTCCGAAATTTTCGTATCGCGAGGCAGAAAACCGAGGATGGAGAGTGTGCTTGCTTGAAACGCAAGAAAATTTTCTTTTGGCTCTAGAAACCAATGCATTAAAAATCGCCACAATTCTTCATCGCGTTCGCGCTCGCCCGTGACGCGATCGAGAAAGTGGATTGCTTGCGCAATCGTAACCCCAACCAGAGACACTTGAGTGTCTCTGGTTCCCCTTACCCTAAGGGGGGAATCCCTCGTAATCTCCCCCTTAAAGTAAGCCCCGTAGGACGGGGCGGAGGGGGAGAAAGTTGT
>CAYHZD010000022.1:0-11389 GCA_964361035.1 uncultured Candidatus Saccharibacteria bacterium | reverse complement strand
GACAGGTAGGGAAAACAACACTTTGCAAAGACATTATGCGCGAGAGCGGATTGCACGCTCTCTATGTCAACGCCGATGAAGCGCAGTATAGTACAGCATTGTCAAGCAGAGATGCTAAAAAGCTCACTGATCTTGTGGCTGGTTATGAACTGCTCATCATTGATGAAGCGCAGCGTGTGCGCGATATTGGAATAAATCTGAAAATTCTTTCCGATGCCCATACCGGCGTTAAAATCATTACAACCGGATCGTCGTCATTTGAACTTGCCAACAAAATAAGCGAACCGCTCACGGGTAGACATTGGACTTATTTTCTTTATCCTATCGCGGAGCTTGAACGGAAACATCATTGGAACGACTTTGAGCTCGCCTCTACGCTAGAGGAACGGCTCGTGTGGGGTTCTTATCCCGAGACATTTTCTTTGGCGGGCGAGGAGCGCATGTCCTATTTACGCACGCTTGCTTCCGATTATCTCTACAAAGATATTCTTGCGCTTCAAGACGTGCGCCATGCGAACAAAATACGGGATCTTTTAAAGCTTCTCGCATTTCAGATAGGCAATCAAGTGTCATTAAGCGAGCTTGCTTCCTCGCTTGAGATGAGCAAAGAGACAGTAGCGCGCTATATTGATCTTTTGGAAAAAACGTTTGTGTTGTTTCGTCTGGCCGGCTTCAGTAGAAATTTGCGTAAAGAAATTACTAAAACGCAAAAATACTATTTTTACGATGTTGGGTTGCGCAACAGCGTGATTGATAATTTTAAATCGCTTGCTGATCGTGCTGATGCCGGCGTTCTCTGGGAGAACTTTCTTTTCATGGAACGCGTAAAACGCAACGCATATCATAAGGCGCACGTATCGCCGTATTTTTGGCGCACCTATACGGGCGCCGAAATTGATTACGTGGAAGAAGAAGAGGGATCATTGCGTGGCTACGAATTCAAGTGGGGCGATCGGCCCAAACGACCCTCTGCGCCTCGCGCGTGGGTTTCCACGTATCCGGATGCCGCATACAACGTCATTAATCGTGAAAATTACCTTGATTTTATAGCGGCTGCATAATTTTTTCTTTTATACAGAGGATTGTAGAGCACATGCCAGTGTGATATGCTGATTACATGAAAAAGTTTTCTTTTCGCCCGTCTCTTTTTTGGGATGCGGACCCCAAAATCATTGATCAAAAAAAACACGCGCGCTATATCATTGAACGCATTCTTGAGTTTGGCAATGATGAAGAAGTGCGGTGGCTTTTTCGTCGTTATCCGCATCGTACCATTAAAAATACTTTGAATCGTTCGCGTGGCGTGATTAGTCAAAAGTCAAAAAATTTTTGGTCGCTTGTTTTAATTTAAAATAACAGATTGGCGTACCATAAAAACATATTTTCGCCGTGAAATTCCCAAAATCACAAAGGAGCTACTGCTAAAGAAATAAAAAAAGCCCTCCGACCGCGGTCGGAGGGCCAATGGCTCTAGAGAAATTTATAAACACGCTTCCATATAAGCGTGCCTTTCGTTTTTGCATGCAAAAACGCTTTTAGTGCTTAAGCATGCATAATAGACCGCTTTTGCGACTTCGCAGGCGTCTTCCTCTCCGTCATCGTCGTCCCCGGTTTCATCGTTGTCGCCATCATCCCCGGTGTCCTCTCCGTCGTCATCTCCTTCTTCGTTATCATCCCCAGTTTCGTCACCATCATCGTCCCCTGTGTCTTCTCCATCATCGGTCGTGCCATCACCTTCCCCATCATATTGGGAAAGAATTGTATTGATAACAGGGGAACAGACGGGGCAGAATGCCGGCTCTTCAGGGTCCGAGAGGTCGTACATGACGCAACCATTTTCAGCCGCCCTGAAGAGATTAGCAAATCCACATCCCGAATAACATCCAGCGCCCGGGATGTCCGCAAAATTCGGGCATCCCGTTTCATCACAGTTTGGCCCATAGGGGGCGCCTTCTGATCCATCGCCGTGGAGGAGATACTCATCCATCAGTGCTATTGAGCTGTGGCCGATCTCGTGAGGACCTACACTGAAAACATCACCCGACACAACCGCGTATGTTGCGGGATGCGGCTCATAGGCGACGAAAAAATTCGCCAACCCGCCGGCTCCGCCTTCATTAACTACCACTACAATTTCGTCATAAGGAACTCCCGCTGCTGCATCTTGCACTGAGGTACTGTCGCAATGAGTCAGTGACCCCTCAACCATGCAGCCAAGGTCAAGGTCTGCTGAAGACATGCGGTAGAAAATGAGCGCCTTTTTATTCTGGGAAAACGGCGATGTTTTGAGGATTTGCGCGACTTGTCCTTCTACATGCGCCGCGAATAGCGCAACATCTCCGTTATAATCATCTCCCAAAAAGAGGAATTTGAGGGCAAAGTTGGGATCTCCTTCACCTGCCACGAATACATACCCACTCTCTTCAGTACTCGACTGATTCTCTGATGTTGGTTCGATCGCACGATTCAGGAGGATTTTGCCGCCTCGGTCAAGAACGTTGATCCGTTCTGCCTCCGTGGGCCACGGCAGGGTGAGGGTTATTTGTTGCTGTTGAACAAGAGCAGAGCCTTCCCGCGCGAGCAAAGGGAAATCAAACCCCGACTTATAGAATACGTTGCCATTGTGATCACGAAGAGCAATCACAAGTGGCGGGTCAGTCAAAGGTTTCCCGCGTGGAAGATATCCCTCGCGGAACAGTGGCTCTTCGGCCACGGAAAATGATTCTCCGTCTTTCTCCAAAGTGAGAATAACGAGCGGCTGCCGCCATTGAGGCGCGGATTGCGCCTGTGTAAAGGACACAAAAAGGCACCATAGCGCTACAATAGACAAAACAAAAGACAAACAACACACCTTTTTTCCCATTAGGTTTCTCCTTTTTTATTATGAAAAAGCTTTGTAAGCAGTATAATCCTTTTTATAAATTTTGTCAATATATTGCATATTTTTTCTGTTTGGGGGAAAATAGGGAATGTATGGAAATAATCGCGGAACAAAAAGGTCAATTACGCGCGATTGGTGAAGAATATAATCTTCGCTTCATTATTCTACATGGATCGTATGCAAAAGGAATTTCGTGTCCGGGGAGTGATTTAGATATTGCGATTTTAGGCAAAGAATATATTGACGGAGGTGCTTATCTAAAAATTTTCAATGCGTTAGAGGGCGTGTTCGGCAACAATCGCGAGCGCGAACTTGATGTAAAAATTCTCCACGGCGCCGATCCTCTCTTTCGTTATCAAGTAACAGATAGGGCGACATTGCTTTACGGCGACACGCTCGATTTTCATGAGTTTCAAGCGTATGCGTTTCGCGCGTTCGCGGAGAGCAAAGACCTGCGTGATCTTGAGGAAGCGTTATTGAGAAAAAGTATCGTTAAACTTTCAACCCATTATGCTCGATCATGATTTAATAAAGCGAAAATTGCATCTTAATCAAAAAGAACTTGAGCGGCTTCAGAAATTTGAGCATATGACCATCGAAGAAGTCGCCGCTGATGAGGCGCAACACGCGGCATGCGAGCGATATCTTGAACGTCTTATCGGCAGGGCAATAGATATTAATCGCCATATTATTGGGGAGATTGGAGATGTGACGCTTTCGGTAAGCAGGTATCGCGACACGTTTTTAGCGCTCGCGAATTTAGGCGTATATCCAAAAGAGTTTGCGGAAAAAATAGCGCCGAGTGTTGGGTTGCGTAATGCGTTGGTGCATGATTATAATAATATTGACGAGGTATTATTTAAAAAAAGTATCGGCGAGGCGATTGAAGAATACAATGAGTACGCAAAGTATATCCTCGCTTTTTTAGATAAGCAAAAACAATGAACCGCTCAAAATCCTATTTTCTATTTTCTCTTTTTGGTGCTCTGATTATAAGCGGTGTATTGTTGGTTGGATTTGTGGGAAACGTGAGTGCGCAAGTAGCCGCACCCGCGATTCCCGTAGGCGTGGTGCCGGTACCGCCGTCAACCTGCGGCACCGCGCCGCTTCTTATCTCGGCCGGCTCATGCACCACGACAGACGGATGCTCAGGCGATAAATACACGGTGGCATGCCAATCGTTTCAAGGGGTTGATCCCGGGGGGACTGTATGCCTTAGTGAAACCGGTGACTCCTGCGGCGCCGATCAAACGCCGCTTCCGGTGAGCGCGCCGTCGTGCAGTCTCGGCGGGCCCTCTTCTGTAAGCGCGAGCACGGCATTTAATGTCACCCTTTCGGCAACCGGATCGCTCAACGCGCTTTGTTCTCAATGGAAGGACGACTCGGTGTATGATCGTGTGCGTTTGCCCGACAATTCGTTTTTGATCAACGCTGGCACGGTTTCGGGAGGCGCTTGTGCGGTAAGCGGGCTTCCTAATCCCGCTGGCGGCATCCTCTGGGGAGGCGTGCATAAAAACAGCGGCGATCAGCCCTCATTTGTGACTGTCTATGCCACGGGTCCTGGAGGAACTAATACTTGTACTTCTCCTACAATATCTGTTATCGCCGCGCCGACTCTTGGTTCCTTTAGCGTCACTGCGGTGGAGCCGCAACCAAGCACGGCAACGCAGTGCCCGGAACCAACTGATATAAAAATAACGTGGGCCGCTTCTTCCAATGCTACGTCATACGAAGTCCTCCATTGTATTAACCAGGGCTGTGATGAAAGCGGTGGTACGATGGAGGTGGTGGGAACGGTAACCGCGCCCACGACGAGTTTTACCCATATCAGTGCGAGCGCGGGCGCGTTTCATAATTATAAAATTCGAGCAAAAGATGCCGCAGGAAATACAAAACTTTCTGATAATGCTAAAGGAGTATCGCCGCATCTATGCGCAGTAACGGCACAAGCGCTTTGCAATGGCAATGGTTCCGCATACAATAAACTTTTCTGGAGCCCCACTTCGTACGGCACCACAGGCGCAGGCACCTCTGTCAGCAGTTTTGATATCAAATACTGTACGGGTTCAAGTTCGTGCACGCCGTCAACAATCGCGGTAAGCGGTTTGGGAACAACCGCGCTAAATTACCCCCACGGCTATGACGGTGATATATTTGTAGACGGCACCTTGCCGCTTAACACACTTTATCGTTATCAAGTGACCGCCTACAGCAGCGGAATTGCTACTCCGCTCAATATCGCTCAAATAACGACATCATCATCGTGCGCGGGTTCCTCATACCTTCTTACTGTGACGAAAGCAGGCACGGGGAGCGGCACGGTAACCAGTAGCGATGGCAAAATTAATTGCGGGTCTGATTGTAGTGAGAGCTATACAAGCGGGGCAACCGTAACACTTACCGCAACCCCATTAAGTGGTTCTACGTTCGGCGGCTGGAGCGGGGCATGTACCGGTACCGCGACAATATGTACGGTTACCATGACCGCGGCAAAAACGGCGACAGCAACGTTTAATGCCGTTGCTCCTTCTACCGGCACCGTGGAAATACACGGTATTGTTGATGATGTTGAAATACCGTTTTCCGTTTCTTATACGGTAAACGGCCCTACCACAAAAACGGGATCGGCGGTGCCGGCTACCTTTTCAGCTATGACGGTGGGGGGATATTCGCTTTCAAATATTACAAGTACGTATCTATTTGACACCTGGGATTGCGATCCGGGCGACTGCGTGCTTGACGCAGGCAGCACCCTCTTTTTAAGAATGCGATTTCATACAACGCTTTCTCCCTCCTGCGACGACAACGCCGTCGGCTCAAACCAATTCATCGGCTGTCTCTGGGACGGCACGAATTTTACCACCCTTGATGGCGCAGCGCCCGTCGGCTCTTCTCTTTCCAGCCCCGTTTCCGATTCCGCCACCGCGCTTGACTACAATTGGGGATCCAGCTCTCCTGACGCGACTGCGGTAGGCAATGATACGTACTCGGCAAAATGGAAAGGCAATTTCACGTTTAAGGCGGGCACGTATACATTTACCGCGGGAAGCGATGACGGCATCAGGCTTAAAATTGACGGCCAGATGATTATTGATAAATGGATTGGCCGCGCATATGGGGAAGATTCTGCCACATTTCCATTTTCAACACAAAGAACCGCGCTCGTGGAACTTGAATATTTTGAAGATAGCGGACAGGCTCGGGTGAATATGCGCTGGACATATGCGCCGCCGCAAGTGGTGACCATCCCCACGCCCACTATCTCTAACCTCCGCTGCGAGTCCAATGCTTCAAAAGCTACTATCAACTGGACCAATGTGCCGGGCAAGAGCGGAAGCGGTTACTGGGTGGACATCAGCACTAATTCCAGTTTTAGTCCATTTTGGAATAAAAATATTTCAAATCCCAACACGATCTCTACCACGGCACCCGATGGGTTTGGTGGTTTACCCGTGCTTACCGGCGGCACGACCTATTATGTGCGTGTGTATTATATCCAATCCAGTGAGCATTCGCCTACGATAAATTTTGTGGCGCAATCGTGCGAAAGTCCGCCATCCATCCCTCCTCCTGCCTCTGACGCCTCATGTCCTTCCGGCCAATCATTTGGCAACACGCAGTCCTTGGGAGGCGCCGCCAGTAATGAACCGATTGTCGAAAATACCGGAAACCGCCTTATCATCGTCGTGCGCGGCCTTGATAACCAGGTATGGGTGAAAGAACGGCGAGATGATGGTTCGTTCAAAGAATGGTATAGCCTTGCCGGTCATACACCTGCACGTCCAAAAATTGTAGAGGAGAGTGGTACTCTCCGGATTTATGTACAGGGCCTGGACGGATTCATTTACAAAAATCAATACAACAGCGAAGGGAATTGGGGAGGGTGGCAAGGAACCGGTGTGGCAAATGCCAGTTTTGGATCAGCCGGCCCTTCGGCGGTAGCCACTGCTTCAGCGGGGACGTTTAAAGTTTCCGGCACAGGTCCGATTAATTTACAGGCATGCGTGTCCATTGGCTCTGTATGCGGCAACGGCACCATTGAATCCGGAGAACAATGCGAGCCGCCCAATACCAGTACATGTTCGGCAACATGCCAAACTATAAGCGGAGTCGGCGGACCGCCGATTTGCGATGGCACCTGGCGCCCGATTGAACCGGCCGCGCATGGGAAATCCATTGTGGGGGTCTTTGTGCCGCCCGGCAAAGATACGCAAGCGGCAAACAGTATCGCCACCGTGGCACGGGGAGATAATGATTGCCTCTATTACAATTGGCATCAATTTAGCAGTAATACCTGGACGGGCTGGCAACCGGTATACCCGGGCGCGCATGGATGCGGCGTAACATCTGCTCCTCATTCTTATGTGGGCAGCGCGCTTGATATTCAAGTGACGGGAGGAGATGGGAACTTTTGGCACACGATCAATTGGGGAAGCGGTTGGCAGACCTGGTTTACCGATGCATCGGCGGCGCCTTACGGCACCCCCACATCCATTGATTGTTCTGCGCAAGGATGCGTGGGCAACACCTGGCAGTTCCGCGCGGCCGGTAATTTGGAGTATCAATGCGGTTCAAGTGGAGGAGACCCTTCGCCGATAACGGGTTCTTGCGCGGCAAGTCCGGATCCGGTGGGAATCAATGCAGGGACTGTGTGGTCCGTCTTTCCTTCCGGTGGATCGCCTCCCTACACGTATTTATGGAGCGGCAGTGATGGATTGTCTTCCACTAGCGCGACAGTAGGGTGGGTTTATAGCACCACCGACTCCAAAACAGCAGAAGTAGTAGTAACTGACAGTCAGGGATCAGCCAGGCTCATTTTATGCGATCCGCTCCAGGTCAATGCAGGACAGCCACCCGGTGATGGAGGAGGAGATCCTCCACCTCCCCCCGTTTGTTCTGACGACTGTTTTCCAAGCGGTGCTACGCAATGTGTGGGCAGCGGCGCTCAACAAACATGCGGCAATTTTGATACGAGCGATCCTTGTTTCGAATGGGGTTCTCCAGAGTCATGCAGCCCTGGCGAGTCGTGTGTGGAAGATTCATGCGTGAGCGTACCACCGAGTCCCGTAGATGCCTTTGGCGCTTCAGCCGGCCTTGCTTGTAATCTCATGGATTTTTTCTGGATTGACGGTCAAGGAGATATCAATAATTATGTTATTTCCTGCAATGGCGCCACTATTGCAACCGTGCCCGGAACCGCTCGTTCGCATACCTGGGATGGTGCGGAAGGGAATACCTCTTACACATGCACTATTACGGCAGTGCGCAACGGCCTTTCCTCTACGGCAACCCCCGCATCTCCTCCAAGCGCTACGACTACTAAATGTCCTGACTTCGGCCTTGTGAATCTTGATCACGATGGCTCCGGCGATTCGCTTGCCGTTACGCTTACCACCGCAGGAACGCCAAAGGACACCAATACGATTGTCATAAGGATTACCAATGCGGGCACCACATTTACCGGTGACGTGGAACTCTCTGTGCCCGCTTCAAGCGTGACGCTTACGACAACGAACGGCCAACAAGCCACCTTTCCCATCACGCCGCATTTTGGCGATACGACGCTTTCGGTGGGCGAGGAGACTACATTGTATGTAACGGTTTCGGGTACCCAATCACCTGATACATATGATGGATTTGTGAACATTAGGGGATTTGCGCAGTCTCTCAATGTATCCCATACCCTTGCAGTGCCATTAAAGGTAGAGGTTAAAAGTCCCGGATATCAGGAAATTTGAAATATATGAATACGAAACAAACCATCGTTTTATTCTCTCTGGCGATTATGATAACCGCAGGATTTCCTTTTTCCGGGCAAGCCAATCATCCACCGCAGCCGGTTGAGCAAGACTCATCACTTACTGCCGCCATTTTTGGGCGCGTCACTCATTTTATTCAACAGATTTTTTCTCCTCGTCCTACGCCTCCACCTCAGCCACCGCCACCTCCTCCTCCGCCCCCCGCTCATCGTCCTACGCCTCCACCACCACCGCCTCCTTCATTTATTCAAAATATAAGGCAGATATTTAATCCGCCTCCGCCCCCGCCGCCGCAAGATCAAGAACGGCAAAGACGAGAAGAAGAAGCACGCAACAGGATTGAAGAAGTGCGCAAAGCAGAAGAAACACGCAGACAACAAGAGGAAAGACGGAGAGCCGAAGAAGATACCCGAAGGCGGGAAGAAGAAGCACGCAACAGGATTGAAGAAGTGCGCAAAGCAGAAGAAACACGCAGACAACAAGAGGAAAGACGGAGAGCCGAAGAAGATACCCGAAGGCGGGAAGAAGAAGCACGCAACAGGATTGAAGAAGTGCGCAAAGCAGAAGAACGGCGCATAGCAGAAGACGCACGGCGTGTCTTAGAGGTGCGCCGTCAAGCCGAGGAGCGAGAGCTTCAGCGGCGGCTCGAAGAACGCAGAGCGCAAGTGCAACAGATTCAAGCGCAGCGCGAGGCGCGCGCGGAAGAGCGAGGAGAAAAAATAGAGAATATTAAAGACCGTCTGCGTAGTTTAAAAGAGTCGCGCGATCAATGCGCGAGAAATCCCGATCTTCCGCAATGCAAAACATGCGCCGAAGGCGTAGTGGATATACAAATTGCGCCCTGCGCATCGACACTTCCGGCCAGTCAATTTGTTTGCCCGGGCATTCAGCGAAGAGTATGCCGCGGAGGCGTATGGGGCGCTTTTGGATCGTGTGCTCTTGGCGAGCAGTGCCGGATTCAGTAAATGAATCATGAAGTATGAATTATGAATCATGGAAGTTGAGTTTTAAAAGTAGGATTGTTATAATAAAAATATGAACGACATAAATAATAACAAAAAGCTCACTTACATACTTATTATAGTAAGCGGCATTGTCATTATTGTCGCAACAATTTATTTTATTGCTACTCAACCACAAGAAGAAATGCGTCCGTCTCAAGATCAATTGCAAAAAGTGACCCCTGAAGAAGTGTTAAAGAGTCTCACCGCGCCCGCCACGGAAGAACCCATTGAAGTTCCTGCCGAGGTGCTTAAAAACTTAACCGCGCCTCCTCCACCGGGAGGCGAAATCCCTCGGGTTCCCGATGACGTGCTCAAAAATTTGACTGCCCCGCGTTAAGGTTGAGAATCTGGAATTTAGAATTTGGAATTTTGATTGAGTCGGGCTCGATCAAAATCCATAATTTATGCTTCTTAATCCATGCTTCAAAAAAAGATCGCAGAACAACTAAAACTCTCCCAAGGAATCCTCCTCTGAATCGCACTCGCGATTGGTCTTTCCGCCCTCGCCGCCTTCACCGAACCCTCCTTTGCTCCTCCGGGATGTACGGCAGGAACTGCCGGATGTGATGCGCCGTTGAATGTGGGAGCAGCAGGCCAGCAGAAATTGGGAGGATTGGTATTGGGCGTGAATTGCGTGCTTCCCGACTGCACCACCGGGCTCATTGTACAAAATGGAAATGTGGGGATTGGGACGGCGAGTCCTAATCCGAGTTATAAACTTGATGTTGCGGGAAGTATTGCTGCCGCAAGTTTTGCCGTGACTGGCGCGACAGGAGGAGGCGTAGTACCCCAAGGCGCAGTTATGTTTTTTAATCTCTCATCCTGTCCTTTTGGATGGAGCCCGCTTGCTTCAGGCGACGGCCGCTATATTGTGGGGCGCACGAGCGGCGGAGTTGGTGTTACGGCGGGAACAGCGCTCTCGAGCGGAGAGGATCGGGCAGTTGGACAACATAATCACCCAGTCAGCGACCCAGGGCATACGCACAATATATTTGCGCAGACAATTTGGATGCCTGGTTCAGGCAGTGGTCAGTTCATGGCTCACGCGAATGGCGCTCCCAGTAGTGTATTTATTGGCGGTTCAGGTACTGGCATCAGCGTATCTAACAGCGGCTCAGTTGCCGGCACCAACGCTCCTTACCTCCAGCTTTTGGTTTGCCAGAAAGATTGATTGGAGAATATTACCCGATCTCTTGATTTTGTATGTTTTATTTGATAAAGTAAGGTATATGAAACACATCATTCAATTCCATATCTATAAGGGCGAACGTCAATATGTGGCCGAAGGAATTGACTTGCCGGTCGTTACGCAGGGCAAAACGCTTGATGAGCTTGCCAAAAACCTTCAGGAAGCAGTAGAACTACAGCTTGAAGGAGAAAATCTCGCTGATTTTGGCATTGCGCCACAGCCATCTATTTTAGCTAATTTGGAACTTACTCTTGCCCATGCCTAAGTTAAAAATACTTTCTGGGCAAGAAGTCATTACTATTCTTGAAACATTTGGGTTTTCGATTGAGAAACAAAAAGGGAGTCATGTAAAATTATTGCGTTTGTTGGTGCACGGAAACAAACAAACATTGACCGTTCCTCTGCATCAAGAAATTGACCGAGGCACATTGAGAGCTATTTTTAATCAAGCGTCAAGATATATTCCGGAAGATAAACTACGAGAGTATTTTTATACTAAATAACGCCTTGTCGTGCGTGACATATCCATGATATTATAAATACATGAATTCCCATT
>CAYHZD010000021.1:0-11501 GCA_964361035.1 uncultured Candidatus Saccharibacteria bacterium | reverse complement strand
AGGCCACGAGATTTACGGTCTCATGGAGTGCAATATGTTTCTGAACTTATGCAGTGGCTGCATAGAGCCATCATCACTAATCTTCGTCAGGAAGCGGGCCGGATCCAAAACGAGGCGCTGTCGGCAAAGACGATGCCTTTAGTTCTTGAGGTGGATCAATGCATGTTATTTTTCTTAATTCCTTGAACAACTTTAAAGCCTCATGCCTCCTGCGATCATTGATAAGCTTTTCTATGTGATCAGCCAGATCTACAACACATGCGCCCCATATCATAAATAATGCTCCTCCTGTTATCTATCTAAAATGACGCTAACATAGAGAGAAGAAAAAGTAAACAGTCTATCTACGATCGTTGGTGAAGTGTTAACTTTTTTCTTTCCCTATTTTTCTTCTTCTCTTTTCTACTTTCTATAGACTTCTACCGAAACAATCTTTCAAAATCTTTTCCGATAATATCTGCTTCTTTTGCCTCAAAAAATCGAAGATATTGTAACAAATCGCCTTCACGTAGCATTTCCATAAACTCGTGCGGCAAAGGAGCCGGGCCGAACCACACGCTTTTCTGCAGTTGTTTGAATTCAAACAACACAAGCATTTCTCGCAGCCAATTCCGCTTTCGCCTTATTGTTTCCGGGATATCAAACGCGATAATCAAACAATGCTTCTTTTTGATCGCATCTACGTTCTTGCGAAAAAGTTTTTTTGCGATATATTCTTTCCCTTTCTGTGTAAGTTGCCAAACGTGGTTATTATTCTCTAAAAGCCCACGGCGTTTCAAACGCGATAACGTTGTTTTCACCACCGCCTCTTTAAGCTGTTTTTTTTGTTTGCGCGATGAATGGTAAGGAACGTCTTCCGGCCACGAGTAGCCAGCCATATCCATCCATAATTTTTTATATGATCCGGGACTTGATTTGAGAAACGTAAGCAAAAAATCACCAAAACTTAACATACCCCTATGATATCGTATCTTACTAAATTAGTAAACAGTTTCTGGACGATCGTTTGTAAAGTGTTTACTAGTTTTGTTTTCCGACTTTCCGATATATGGCACGATCCCAATACAATCTCAACGCAAATACGTGAATTTTTTCTGTTTGTGTTCGTCAAAGGTGGCGCTGTAGTGCAAAAGGCCTTCGCGATCAGAGAGGTAAAACCAAAAGGGTGATGAGATGGGGTTGAGTGCGGCTTCCAACGATTTGAGCCCCGGATTGGCAATGGGGCCCACAGGAAGTCCGAGATTGCGATAGGTGTTGTAGCCGGAATCAATGGCAAGATCGTCTTTGGTAAGCCAGAGACTGGCGCGACCGGTCACATAGGTGAGCGTGGCATCTACTTGCAAGGGCATGCCGGTATTCAAACGTTTCCAGAAGATGCCCGCGATAATCTTTTGATCCGGAAGCGTGTGCGCTTCGCGCTCCAGCATGGAAGCCATGATCACCGCTTCCGTGAGAGAAACGCTGCGAGGTTCGGTCTCGTAATACGCGGCGGCTTTTTTTTCAAAGTTACCACGCATCAATGCAATGACATCCTGCGGCGTTGCGTCATCAAAAACACGATAGGTATCGGGAAACAGATATCCTTCATGCTGATGAGCCGCTTCAATAAAATCTTTTTTGGGAAACAACCCCTCCTTCTCTAAATAGAGTGCCACGTCCACCACGTCCCATCCTTCCAAGATTTTAATTTCTTTTTCCGTAGCCCCTGTTTTGATAGCCGCAAGAACAGTTGGAATAGACACCGGCGGGTGAAAAACAAAGTTGCCGGAGCGCAAAGCGGCCTCATGTTTAATTAATTTAATGTATCCCAAAAAAACGTTTGGGGAACGGATAAGATGTTTTGCCGCAAGAGTCTCGGAGATCTCTCTGGCCGTTGATCCTTTTTCAATCGTTATAATCACCGGCCCGCTCTGCGGCGGATAAGGCGGAAATATCAACCCCAAATACCACAGCGCCAGCAATAAAACCGTCCCGACCATCACCCCCCCTGCCGCCGCGACAATGATAAACCGCTGTTTTGACGAAATAAGGCAATCTTTAATATCCACCCCCACACTATACCAAAAAATCCGGTTTAATGCTATGCATGAAACAGTGCGCCCCATGACACGCAAAGAAAAAAAATTGATCCGTCCGAAAGAATAAAAAATCCCTCCGATGGCCATGACCATCGGAGGGTGTTTTTGTTTATTATAAAAAAATGGCACTACAGCGCGTCCGGCAAAAAGTTTTCCCAGTCGAAGTTTTTCGGATCAAGAGCAATGCGGTCACGAATGTCATCGAAGAGAAGCGGCCGGCAAAGGATAGGACCTGCCTGCGGCCCTTCTGCCGGTACCCCAAGGAACGACGCGCCGGTGTTGTTTGGCGGCAAACCGCCGGCAAGTTCGGCAAAACTGTTCGTGCGCGTGGCCGGCGGGCCCATCGCTTCAATATCCTGCGCGGTAATAGCCACTTCGTAAAAGTGCTTATCCCCATAGATATGAATGACAACCTTGCCTTCAAAAATACGGGAGATATTGCCTCTCCGTAGTTGGGTGCGCACGGCGTAAAAAAGCGGATCGGCCCAGTTCGTGCCTCGCTGCGGCGGCGTATTGCGCAGATCAACTCCCCACGTGTAGCCACCGGGCGCCTGCACAGTGCCATAACTGACAAACAAGTTGCCGTAGAGGGGTCCGCGAATATACGTTTCCAAAAGATGATCTTTGCCAATCCAACGCGGTGTTCCGGAAAGAAGCGCTTGATGGTAACTGGCAAAGTCCGGTCCTTCTGCAAAATGATAATCCGTCGTTTTCCCTCCGTGGTTGCCTGTCGAATAGTTGATAACACCGAGGTCGCGCCGATCGTACTCCTCACCTTCCTGTTCGAAAGATTCCCGTTCGTATTCGCTAATTGGACGTAATATGATACCGGCACGCATGAAGCGAAAAAGGATTCCTTCGAAAATGTCGGCATTTGCTTTGATCAGAGATTTTTTGAATTCTTCCAGCTGGTCACTATACCAGTCGACCCCACTTACCGCTTTCTGCTTTTGGGTAAAATAGGATAACCTCTGGAAAATTTCCTGTTTTTCTCTCGGATCATCGGCGCTTTGGTATGCGTGTTCTAGAAGACGTATATGACGATGAAAGTCGTACGGCAGCATATACTTCTGATCAGGCTGGCGATAGGCAGGAAAATGCTGACCATGCACGCCATCGTCGGCAATGACGTAGAAGTGGATCGGCGGCGGATTTTTTGGTCCATAGCCGCATGCGCGAAGCGATTGGAACAACACTTCTCGCACGTAGTAAAGACCGCGCATGGCTCCGATATCGAACCGTTCGCGATCGCGCGCGCCTACATGTTCGTCTGTTTGTATCCACCACCAAATATAGGAATCAGCGATCGCAGATCGTTTTACCGGCCTCTTCGGCAATCGTTCATGGATACCGAGAGAGGCAAGCGGCAGAAACGAGGTTGATACAATACCATTTCTGCAAGAAATGAGCACAGCACCCGTCCCGATCTGTTTACTAAACACGGCCTTGCCAGCTGGATGCGCGATCGCCACGGTATTACGCGCCTTCTCACGGATGAACTGATCATCTATGCACATGGGCGCTACGCACACCTCCGCCGATCCGCGCTTGCCCTTTGCGTCAACTTCACGAGCGGTGGTGCGGTAGTTGAGCGAATAGGTAGGACAAATCACGGTAACATCCGCCATCTCACCTCTGCGCGCCGCCGGACCATATGAGTTGCAATAGTCAATTAAGCGCATATCCGTTACACGGCAATCCGGCGGCATATGCACCTTCATGCGCGCATGACCGACTTTAAGATACACGCCGGAAAGGTTAAGCACTTTTGCATGAGGAATAAACCCTTCCTCCTCTCCATGCCCCTCAAATAAACTCGCAAAGTGCGACGTTGCTTTCGCCACAAAACGGTTCCACTCCACGTCATGCACGAAGGTCAAGCGTTCACGCGCTATCCGGTCCGCCAGAACTTTCACCCGCTTTTGCAACGGAACAACTTCCTCAAAGATCTTTTCCAGCTTTGCGTGCAGATTTTGAATCTCTGTGTGACGTTCCTGTTTTTCCTCCTCCCGATCGCTGGCTCCTTCTTTCTCCAGCGTTTCTCTCAAAACGATTTCCGCCTGCGCCTTTCCAATAGCTCTCTTTCTCTTCTTAAGCTCTGCGAGCGCCACCTTCAGCTCAATGTGAAGATCGTTTTGCAACAGGATTTTATGGTAGCGCACCTGTGCGTACACCATTGCCTTCACCAGATCATCGGCGCGCATGCCGCCTATGACATATACCGGACCATTGTACACCGGTTTTGTTTCTTTAAGATACTCCGGATGATCAGGGGATGTGCCCGGTTTCTTTTTCGGTTTCCGCGACACTTTACGGAATCCAAGCATGAGATCCTGCAGGCGTTCTTCGGCGGTAGTGCAAACCGTCTCATCATTCGGATGTTCACGAAAAATTCTCTCTGCTATGGGCCGGTATTCAGGATCCATAACGCTTAAATTTTCTTCTAAGCCGGAGAAAATTGCGCGACTCACCTTTGACGTGCCGCCTGTCACTTTCAACGTATCGATGTCTACGGGATTGGTAATGATAAGAGAGGCGGCATTTCGGTATGCCGCTTCCTCGAATAGCCAGTAAGCGGGGTTCTGTCTTACCGCACCCGGATGAGGAAGGCCTAAATTGGTACTCCCAAGCAGGATATCCCAATTGTTTGGGTCTTTCACCGCAATCTCAAATGGCTCCGATGCGCTGGCATGAGGGAATGCAAAGTCTTCTCTTCCCGCAAATCCCCCTTCGCCCGCGAAGCGACCAATGCCATGGGTGGTAGAAAGACCGTGATGAGAGACGGGATCAATAATGTTTACTATACCATGCTGTTCCTGTGCCTCTTGTTCAGCTTCACTCAAAGGAATGTAGGGGAAATAAGGAAGAAATTTATCTTTTATTGACATCCGATTGTTCACCATGTCAATAAGCACGGTTAAGGAACCATTTTTTTCTTCCGTCCACACCACGCGCCGTTTCATGCGCAAAAACTGCTCTTTGTGAAAGGTAGACTGCGCTTGCCCAAGCTTTTCGGCAAACTCTTCAACGAGCTGCATATGAAGCGCATCTGATCCGATTGTATTGAGCGCGTTTTCCTGGATAATAAGCATTTTCATCCGCTGCTCAATCGCCTTTTCCACTTGATCGGCGGTTTGGGTTTCGCTGCGAATCTGAATGCGATTGCGCGATTCGCCCAGTGCGCGGGCGGCATTGCCCAATCCTTCATGATCACCGCATTCATGCCATTTTTCAACCAACATGCGGTTCGTCAGCCCAAACACATTGCGATAATCGCCAAGAAATTCAATGTCAAATTGTTTCTTGCGACCTTCGGAAAGAAATCGCCACCAATTTGTCCGGTTGGGTATCTCTTCACCGATCACGCCGAGATACGCTCTGATGCGCTCGATCTGTTTTTCGTTGAGACCGCGCAATTGCGGATATCGTTTTTTTAATTCCTTTCTCGCTTGAATTTCCACAAAATCGCGCGCAAGCTGTTCGCGTATGTTTGCATCCGGAAAAAGACGAAATAGAAGATTCTGTTTCCGCGGCACGTTGCACCACGCTTTCCCAAGACTGCTCTCCGACATATCCGTTTCTACGCGCTGCAACTTTTGCTGGACAGCGGTAAAAGTAAAATGTTTCAAAATCGGATCTTCGCGTACTGCCTTCTGCAAATCCTCACGATACCTCAAGCTCCCCACCACACGAAGCAAAGCGGCAAGATTTTTTTTGCCTTCCGATGTACTAGGATTCCAGGGACCATTGAAAGACATGAGGGCCTCCTATCTGTCGTGATGATGGTTTTTAACGTTCTCTCCTTTTATGATACCAGAAAAAAAATAAGAGGCACAACTTGCATAATTACACCATATCTGTTGACAAAAATTGACGCACCTGGAGCGTCAATTTTTATTCCAATATTACGCCGCGAATCTCCTCAAAATTACGGGTACTCCAATGTTTCATTCCCCTTTCTACACCACCCCATTCCGATAAAAATTTCTGAAATGGTTTTGGATCCACCAATATTTTCATATCTTCAGCCACTTCAAAAGAAGGACTGTAAAGCCCGATACTTGAGAAACGATAATTTTTCAAAAAACTTTTTGCCATTGCCCAATTCTTCACGCCTCCCTCTCTCCATTGCGGCAAAATCAAATCAAGAGGATTCGCGTGAATGTACACAAAAAGATGAAACAACTGTTCATCTTCCAAAACAGACACTGCACGAAATGGTCCCATAAACAGTGAGCCCTTTCTGTCTCTTAGAAGATTAGTGCTATGAGAAATACTATTACAACAACGATGCATCCAACGACTTATGCCATTATCAACAAGTTGCTTAACGAGTAAATGAAAATGATTTGAAGGAATTTAAAACCCGCAAAAAACGTTGCGCATCAGTCGGCGTTTCAAAAATCGGTATACCCTCCGTGCTTCGATTACAAATATGATAAATCTCGCCGGTTACAAAAGAAGTTGACCTCATAAGGCGTATATTACATTGACGCACCTGGAGCGTCAATGACGCTCCAGGTGCGTCAATCGGTGCTTCGGGGTGAGCCAAAAGCCAAGACGCCAGCGGCCGCCGAGAAGAAGACGCGTTTGGGCCTCCAGGCCCGGAAGCGCTCCAAAAAGGAGAATGGTAACCGGCAAAAGAAGCCATTGGAGCGCTATCAAAAACCACCGAGACCATTTACGTATCGGTATGAATGGACTTGCGCTCCCCGAGTGCCGAGTCGGATCGTCAATTTTTTTGCGGGCCGAAGAAGGATCGGCGGAACGTAAAAGCCGAATGGAAATGACAGCGGACGAAATAAGGCCAACCATTGCGAGCGTCATAATGGCGCGCGTGATACGCGGAAGATTGTACGAAAGAATAGTTTGATTAAATGCTTCCCCGCCGAGGAAAAGCGGAAGCCACCCCAAGAGAAAAATAAAAATCGCGTTCGTGCCCCACGACCAAAAACCTTCCAGAAGATTAAAGGCATAATAAAAGCGCTTGCGTAACGGAATAGCTGTTTGTTTTATGAATCCAAAAAGGGCGTATGGCACATTTTCAACTCCCCATCCCCAGCGGCGTTGTTGGCGATATACATTTTTTACCGTCTGCCAAATATTTTTTCCCACATTCGCATCCATAAATACGGGATATGAAAGCGGCACCGTGCACCAGTCGCCTTCATAAAAAAGATAATGATTCCAAAAAATACGCGAATCTTCTGACACGATATTGGTCTGCCAGCCGCCTAAATCCATCAATGATGGTAAACTCATCGAATGCGATGAAAACGTGGTAAGGCGCTCCGGCCGCTCCTGCTGCATCATCTGCCAGAACGTCCCGGACATCGCCACCACGCGCGAGATGGCAGGCGCTTGCCAAATATTATTGTGATAGAGCGGCACGGGCTGGAAGGAAGATCGATGGGGTTTTTCGGCCGTCAGAAAATGCCAAGCAAGGCACAGAAAATAGTGCGGCGGCACCCGGGTGTCCACATCAAAAGAAGAAACAAGGATATCTTTTGGATCAAGAGCGGCATCCTTTATGAGACGCAGGCTTTGATGCAGAGCCCAGGTTTCATTGGCACCCTTTCCCGGAATCTCTCCGGCACGTCCGGCCGGATGCACCGTGAGCAAAAAAGAACCGAATTGTTTTTCATAACGATTTTTAAGTTCACGCGCAAAATTCGCCGTCTCCTTTCCGGCAGCTTCTTCGGCGGCAAGTACCACCATCATGCGTTCTTTAGGCCAGCGTGTGGAAAGCAGATTTTCAATCGCCTCTTCTACGAACGCGCGCTCCTCGCGAAAAAAAGGAATGATGACGAGCTGCTGAAGATGCTCCCAGCGCATCGCGCGCAAACGCTCTTCCCAATCAATGGCCAGATGATGGCGCATGCGCTTCCAGCTGGCGCGCAAATGCGCAGAGAGAAAAATAGTTTTCATAAGCCAATAGAAGTCAAAGAGAATAATAAAAATCGCGGCGGCCACCGGCGCTTTCCATGACAACACCACGATACCGATAAGCGTGCTCCATGCCAATAATCCCGGCAGAATCTCAAGAGCGCGATAGATCAACCGATCGCTGCCTTGCACATCTGCCGCCGAACCAACATGAAGATAGGGGTATGCCATAGACTCATCACACCACGAATAAGAAAAAGGGGCAACTTCCGT
Organism: uncultured Candidatus Saccharibacteria bacterium; assembly: GCA_964361035.1. Taxonomy (GTDB): domain Bacteria; phylum Patescibacteriota; class Minisyncoccia; order Ryanbacterales; family CAYHZD01; genus CAYHZD01. The sequence continues at coordinate 3,264 of CAYHZD010000021.1, read as the reverse complement.
TGCCCCTCTGTACATTTGTTGTTGGACTAAGAAAACTTGTTTCCGGAACCAGAAGATTTTTTCTCTTCTTTCTTTTCCGGATGCGGACCGGTTTTGGGCGGGTCGCGCCGTGTAACAGGGCCCGTTATCTTGCCACTTTGATCACATGGCGTATCACCCGGCTCACGAATCGGAATACCGCCCGGCGTAACCTTGTCATGATTGGCGGAGTGCGGCGGGATGACGCGCTGCTTTTCCACCGTTCCGTCATCGCGCACAACCTGTATGTCGCCTTGTTGCGCGGGCCTGAAAATCGTTTTTTCCGATTTTTTGTCCGCCGGACAGCCGACACCATCATAGATAGTCCGCTCTTCCTTTGCTTCTTCCGCCATATTCTATCCTTTCTTTACTTGACTGATTTTGTGGAAAAACCTCTATCACCATACATAAATGATACATGTTTATTGCCGAAGGTTGTCTGCAAAACTACCTCATGCCCCCAAAGCTTAAAAAGATAAGCGAGGGTTTTCTCGGCATACTCTAGTTGCAGGTCACGGCCGTCGTGGGCGTGCTTGCAAAAAAGTATTCTGTTTCCGCCGTGGTCGGCATCCTCAATCGTAATAACCGGCGTACTTCCCATGCCTATATTCTTAAGTAGCGTCTCTTTCACCTCGCGCCAGCTTGCGCGATCAGACACCTTTGTCACCACCAAATCTTCACCCAGGGGCTCGTACTGAAACATATCCAGAGCCCGCATCATGAATTCGGTAAGATGTTGCCGCAAAAAAGACACGTCGCGATCTGCCATACGCACCGCAAATAACTTTTCATCCGCAGAAGAGAATTCGGCAATGTCGTGAGGTTTTGTATAATCATCCTCCGCTTCCATGCGCGCAATAAGCGACTCTTCCTCCGGCGTGCGCGGCGTTCCTCCGTACTGAAGATAGAGTTTATCCCATATGCGAAGCCCCAGGTGATAAGGGTTCAGCCCGCGGGGAAAAGGGCGCACCACTTGGCTGTGGCGGACCAGAAATTCAAGATGGAGATGTTCTGGAAGACCGAGACTGTTTAGAATCTCACGATGCCAGTAGCTCGCCCAACCCTCGTTCATGATCTTTGTTTCAACTTGCGGGATAAAGTATTGGGCTTCCTCATGCGCGATGGTGAGGAGATCTTTTTCCCATTCACTCAAGCGTGGGTTGTAATCGCGAATGAAAAGAAGGATATCCTCTTCCGGCTGAAGCGGCACTTTATGCAGGTCGGGCTCCACATATTGAGGCCGTTTGTGGATGCGGCCAAAGATATCAACCGGCGCTTTCGCGGCTTCCAAAATCTGCTCTTCCTGTTCTTTGCGCGAGAGCTTACGGATTGCGGAATTTCTTCGGCATGAAAACGATAGTGCGTGAGCGGCATCAAGCACCGCCTCCACTTTTTCCAGGCCAACCGAAGGGTCCTCGATATAAGAACGCACCCGATCGGCATGCACTTTGAAGGTGGCCAAGACAAATTCCGCCCGGGTGCTCTTGAAGGTAAAATTATTCTTAAAGAAGTCATTATGCCCATACACATGCGCGATGGTAAGAATCTGAAGCGCCAATGAATTGTCGCGCATCAAATACGCACGCGCGGGGTCGACATTAATGACCATTTCATACGGAAGCCCGGAGACGCCGTAGTCGTAGAAGGTCTTAAGCTTTTCATAGGCTTTACCAAGGGACCAATGAGGATAATGAGAAGGCATGCCCGAGTAGGCCATATAGCCGAGCATCTGAAAATGATCGCAGATTTCAAACTCCTGCGGATAACAGGAAAGACCAAACTCTTCAGCCTTTTCACAAATCTTTGCGTCCCAATATTCGAGATCATTGGTATCATAATCTGCCATACAAACCTCCTATGCCGGTTCTGCGGTTTTATCTTTTGCAAGAAACGCTTTAAAGCTTGACCAAATATCTTCTTTACGCTCAATGAGCATGGCCTGAAAATTCTTTTCCTCAATGCGGCGGAAGATATTCAGCATGGAGCTTTCGTAGTAGCGCGACCCCAACGGCTTAATCTCACCATAGCCAAACAGGTTACCCGCCTCACATAGCTCCTTGGCAGCCTTGAGTGCGGCCGGATTATCAGACTCAAAGTTATCGCCGTCCGAACAGTGGAACGCGTACACATTCCACAGTATAGGGTCATAACGGTCCTTAATTACTTCAAGCGCCTTGTGATAGCCGGAAGAAATAAACGTGCCGCCAGAATCTCCTTTGTGGAAGAATTCCTCTTCGGTAACCTCTCTCCCTTCGGTGTGATGAGCAATAAAGACAATCTCCACATTACGGTACTTGGTGGAGACGAACTGGTAGAGGAGAAAGAAAAAACTGCGGGCGAGATATTTCTTCATGGTGTCCATGGAGCCGGAGGTGTCCATAATGCAGATGACCACCGCATTGGATTCCGGACGAATGCCTTCCACCAAATGGCGATAGGTAAGATCGTCTTGGTGAAAAGGAAAACGCTTTTTTTCGTCCCACTCTTCTCCCGCCCCCTCCGTCATGCGCTTTGCGCTTAACTCGCGGCGTATCTTTCTTTTCACCGTGCGTTTTTTATCCAAGCGCACCCGGATGCCGACCCGGCGGTATCCTTCGCGCTTACTGATTCGCTCGGCAGGGATCTCCCGCAGGGTTTTGCGCTCCATGTCGGGAAGTTCGAGGTCCTCGAACATGATCTCGATTAGCTCATCGAGAGTCACGTCGGTCTCGTAATAATCCACACCGGGCTGATCGCCCGCCTTGTCCACTCCCTGCCCCTCCTCTTGGGTTTTGCCCACTACCTGTCCAGGCCGTGCGTTCCCGTCTCCCTGGCCCACGCCGGGAGTATTCTCGCCGTAGATAAAACGATATTCCTTGACCCCACGAATCGGAACTTTGATAATCTTGTCGCGGTTCTTGCCAATGATTGATTCTTCGGCAAAGAGATCGACAATGTTTTCCTGAATAGACTTCCGCACCTTCCGTCGGTGGCGCAGGCGATCGCCCGCACTCCGATCAGAACGCAGCGAGTCGGATGATGAATAGGGACGAAATAAGCCTCTCATAACAACCTCCTTTGTTAACGTGTGTAATCAACGGTTCTTTTCAAGGTTATCAACAGTCATAATAAAAATGGCATAAAAAAAGAGGGTAGTCAATGACCACCCCTTTTCGATATATTGACCTATCGAAACATCGATGTGTTAGTCTTTCCACAAATTGTTTGCCGCATATTTGAGCATTACATCCACACAGTACTCACAGT
>CAYHZD010000020.1:0-11674 GCA_964361035.1 uncultured Candidatus Saccharibacteria bacterium | reverse complement strand
AGGATTTCTCCACACGATTTTAAGTCGTGCGCGTATACCATTCCGCCACTCCGGCAAAAACATCATGAGTATCTTTACGACCGTGCTCGAACCTACTTTATCAAAAATTTTTGACCAATGGAAGCGGCCCGCCCCGCGGGCAAAAAGTGGAAGGACTTGGAGAGAGGAAACTTTTTGCCCGCTCGCCAACGGCATGGATTGTTCTACTAAAACTTGATATAATCAATACATGACTAAGGGATTAAAAATCGGGCTTGTTGTGGTATTAATTTTTGCTTTGTCAGCAATTTATTTTTGGTTTTATTCCCGCCAAAATAAAACAACAAATCAAAACGCAAATCAGCCGCCTATTACGCAGCAAAATCCTACCAATCCACCACCACAACAGCCATCAAGTCAAAGCTTTTCTCCTCTTAGTTTTGCTCCAATCCCTTCTTTCATAAAAAATTTGAAAAGTGCCGAGGATATAAGGGTAGATTTTCACTACGAAGGTGATTATACCTCGCCTTCTGCTTGGCAAACTCCGGAATTTTATACGCCAGAAGGCAGTACGGAAAAGTTTCTGTCTCTTTCAAAAGTCAAAGATAGAAAAAATAAATATGCCTATGGCCCGGAATCTTTTTCAATATTTACATCCCAAGAAAGTCATTCGTATCAAGGAACTCCAATTTATTTATTAAATCAAAATTCTAAATACACGGTTTCTTACATCGGTTTTAAAGTTAGTGAGCGTGAACTTATCAGAGAATTGAAAGTAGAATTTGGTATTGATTACTTGGCTTACCGACTTGGCTCTACTCAAGAAAAAACTTCTGTATTCGCCTCGATTTTTGGAATTCAAACTGCGCATGCATGTGGTCCCGGAACATATCTCCGCCATGTCGGTGATTCCAATTTAGTTTTTGTAGAAGAAGTAGGTGGCGTAGCGTGGTATCGTCTCGAAAAACCAGTCGCGTTTTATAACCTTAGCCTAAATTATTGTGATGATCCTTCCGCACCTAAGCCAAGCTACTGCAATAATGAAGCCGACGATCCTTCTGAGTGCTGGGAATATTGTCACTACAATGCTTCAATATCCAATTTAGCCAGTGGCAATTTAAGAATGCACATGCTTTATAAGCCGAATGACAAAGAAGGACTTCTTAGGATTCAAATGGTAAATCTTATCCTAAACGATCCGGCAGGAATGTATTATCAAGCTACTATGGGGAAAGACTTTGATCATTATTATCGAGCGTATCTCCACTAATCAATGAGTAAAAAAACTTCGCTATTGATCGGTGGCCTTGCGCTCACCGCCTTGTTGATTTTAGTGCTTACAAACACTTCTGGTTTTTTGATCAAAAATAAAATTAAGACGCGAGATGCGCAAAATGAGAATATGATTTTACCGTCTTCCGATGCTATCCTCGGACAAAACTTTGTCGTCGGTATCCTCGATAAAATATTGGACACGGAAACTCGAAACTTTCTCAAAGAAATTAAACCGGCAGGTATCATTTTGTATTATCGGAACTACAAATCACCCGATCAACTGAGGAAACTTGTTGATCAATTACAACAAATTGCGGAAGCAACAACACATCAGCAGTATTTCATAATGCTCGATGAAGAACCTGGTGGAGCAACGCGCTTGAATCTTTTTAAAAATGTCTTTGATTCTGGTGTGCCTGATTGGAATCACATTGAACAGGACATAAAAAAGATGGCCAGTGTTGGAATCAATGTTGATTTAGCGCCACTCGCAGATTTTCCTTTTAATGAAGATTCTTTTATCAAAGAACGAGTTCCTGCTCATAATACAAAGGCTCTAGTTAAGTTTAATCAGAAGTTTATTGCTTTACTGCAACAAAATGGAGTTTCTGCCACACTGAAACATTTTCCCGGCATGGGTGTCTTTGTAGACGATCCTCATAAAAAACTCCCCAGCACGAGTGATGGCAAAGAAATCATTAACGAGTCAGTTCAACTTTTTAAGGATGGAATTGATGGTGGAGCTCATTTTGTGATGACAGGACATGCTGTTTATGACGCCATTGATCCGGGTGTTCCGGCGACGCTATCCAAAAAAATCACTACGGAGATGCTGCGTGATGACCTTGGTTTCGCCGGACTGATTATTACCGATGACTTATCTGACATGCCATTCATTATCGGTAGAGACATTGATCGTACCGAAGCCGCAGCAGAGGCTTTGTCGGTCGGTCATAATCTTGTAATCTTTTCTCACAGACCGGAAAAAACGCAGGACATATTTGAGAAACTGTTAAAACGAATACGAAACGATCAAGAATTAAGAATACTTGTTGAAAACAACTACCGCAAAACGATATTATTCAAAAAAAAATATTTTTCAGGACTTGACAACACTTGACAACATCAATGGACTTACAGAATTGAGTATATCTTGAGTATAGCAAAAATTCTTTTTAATGAAAAAATTGGCGTTATTGCAACAAGTTTGATTGTGGAGACTAAGGAGGGACTCGCCCCGCAGCTGCGGGGTTGCAGATCTGAAGGCCTGGGCGGGAATTGAACCCGCGTATAAGGGTTTTGCAGACCCTTGCCTTACCACTTGGCTACCAGGCCAATTACTCCATCACATAAAAGTGCACGCTCACCGCGTATTTGCGGTTCAGGTGCTTGGCAAGATACGTCTTTGCTTTATTCTCCAATAGATGCAACTGTTTTGCAACCCCGCTACGGTGGGACTCCGGCCATACACTTACCAAAACCTTGACTCTTCCCTCCGAGGACGCGCTCTCCACGTTAAAAATGGAAACTACTACTCCTTTCTCGCAATATAACTCATCGCGTAAAAAATCAGCAAGTTCGCTACGAACAAAGGAAGAGAATCGTTCGGTGTGATGAGGTTTTTTCATATGCTACTGCTACGGATCATAAAAATGCAAGGTCTGTCCTTCACGCACTTTTTTAGGCGCTTCTACGGAAAGGCCGGCTTCTTCTCCTTTTTGTATTTCCTCAACAGTTACTTTATTGCGTTCAATATTCACTATTACGCCGTATTCCGTTCCTTGCGGAAAAGAAAACGCATCTCCGCGCCGCACGCTTCCTTCCGTAACCCGCCCGCCGATAATTTGACGAGATCCTTGTGCGCGAAACCATCGCAAGACCGTAAGACTGCCGTGAAAAACACGATTATGCTGCTGCTCTTCTCTGTGTATTCGCTCATGAAGCTCTTGCGCAAGCCATTCCAAGGCTTCATAAATAACATCAAAACGAGGATATGCTCGCACATCCACCCGATAGCCAAACACGATCGGATTGGAAAGCGTTTCGATAAAACGTGCGTCATTTTCTCCCATATCGCCAATGCCTTTACCGGCGATGACAAGATGAGGGTAATCTATTTTTATTTTTTCCAGGGCCGCTTCCAGCGCTTCCAACGATCCTGCCGTGTCTGTTTTAAAAAAGAGGGGAATGCCTTGTTTTTTCCTTTCTGCCTCTCCTTTCCCCTCTTTTGCTTGAGCGCGCCGCCACTCTTCGGCTTCTTCTTTGGTGGCAAAAGCGGCAAATGGCGCGCCTGCCTCCGGCAGTGCATCAAAACCGGCAATACGCACCGGGCTTGAGGCTTTTACTTCGTCCAAACTTTCACCTACGACTGCGGTCGGGGCCTCCATAATTTTTGTGCTCGCTATCGCATTTCCTGCTGCCACGATATCGCCTTTTTTTAAGATGCCATCGCGCAACACGAGTTCCGCCGTAATGCCGCGCCGCGGATCACGATATGATTCGAGTACGGCGCCGCGTGCTGGCGCAGTAGGGTCCATACGCAACTCTTCAAGCTCTGCTATAAGCAACACCATTTCAAGAAGAGCGAGAAGATTGGTGTCCATTTTTGCCGAAATTTCCACGAGCGGGATCTTGCCTCCCCATTCCTCGATTGCCACACCGTTTTCGGCAAGTTGAGATTTGACCCGCGCCACATCGGCGCTCGCAAGATCAATTTTATTGACTGCCACCACAAAGGGAATCCCCGCCTCCCCAATGGCAGCGAGCGATTCAAGCGTTTGAGGTTTTACGCCGTCATCGGCCGCCACAATCAGCACCGCCACATCAGCAAGAGCCGCGCCTCTTTTGCGCATCGCTTCAAACGCCTCGTGGCCGGGCGTATCAATAAACGTTATTCGTTTATCGTGGTGAATCAATTCGTATGCCGCCGCATGCTGGGTGATACCGCCGGATTCCTTGGCGGCGACGCGCGTTTTACGCAATGTATCAAGTAACGTGGTTTTCCCATGATCAATATGGCCAAGCACCACCACAATGGGTGAACGCGGCGCGAGGTGTGTTTCCGTCATTTTCAGAGATTAACATGTTTTTACTCTGATTACAAACAAAAAAGCCGAGCTTGCGCCCGGCTGCATTAAAGCAACAATCTATCTCTCCATCTTCCACTCCAGTCTTGTAAGCTGTTTAAACAGCGCCATCTTCGTGCATATGCTATTCATGATCATCGGCTCATAATGAAGAAAACGCTTATCTTCGCGATGAAGCGACGAGCTGAATTCCGGACCATGCGGCAAGGGATGAAGCGCTATTGCGTCTGCCCGCATGCGGTCGCGGAAAAGAGCCGTAGCGCCAAACCATTTTGCATACCAATGCCGTTCAAATAATCCGAGAAGCCCCAGGGCGCGCAACGTACGATACCATCTTCGGTATTCCTGCTGATAACGAGTAAAATAAAATACATCGTTTTCAGGCGCTATAGAGCAAAGATGAGATGTTTTCTCAAAGGGAATCCGTTGGCGCGCGAGCCGTCCCGTAACCCATGAAGGAAGATTATTGCCGACACCACTCACGCCCCATATCTTTTTTGCGCCAAAATAGGAAAGGCCATATAAAAAATCATGAATTGTACGGCTTTCCATGTCGCCTATAACCGCGTAACGCAGGTTACCGGCAAGAAAATCTTTTTCTTTTGCTTGGAATACCGTAAAAAGATCGCAGAGCGCCTGAAGTGGATGGTGAGTATTATTTTCTCCCGCGCTGATGATGGAAGCCGGCAGATCTTCCTCTTCGCACATATCGGCGAGTTGCCGCGCCGCATCCTTTACGGGCCCGCGATAACGCAAAATAATGAACCGATATCCAAGCAAAATAAAGGTACGCACGGTAGCTTCCAGTGACTCTCCTTTTGCCATAGAAGAATAACGGGGGTCAATGACATCGGCGACCGTGCCTCCCGCCGCTTGGATGGCGATACGGGTAGCAAATCGCGTGCGCGTGCTCTCCTGAAAAAAAATCTGAATGACGGGAATGGGAATCCCTTTCTCCGTTAAAATAGAAGAGAGAAACCATGTATTCTGATTGCGCGAATCCGTGATCCTCTGTCGGTAATACCATTCCAGACTTTTTGTTTCATAAAAAAAATCACGCAGCGCTTGGTCGTCCGTATGGGTAAGATCAATAAAATGCCTTCCTTTGTAAAACATCACGGCACTCCTTTCATGTTCTTTGCACAACAGAAAAGTCTTCCAAGAAAGCCTAACAGAAACGGCGTTCATTTTGCAACTAGAGTGGCTCCGGAGCAACCCGCTTGAGTCAAAGAGAGCATTGCAACAATTATTTTGACAGAACTTTCGCTTGGTATATAATGATGTTATGGGTATCTTTTTCGCAATCTTCTTTGCCTTATTTGTCTTCCCGGTTTTCGCAGAGGAAACAACGTTCTTTCTTAGCAAGGAGGACGGGACTAAAACAACACAATTCGCAACGAGCGACAAAATTTATATCGAGGGTTCTTGTCCGATCTCTGCCAGCGACGAAATAACAAAAATATATATTACGAACGATGAAACATGGAGCAACGGCAAATCACTCTACGATGTTTCAAGCGGTATTGAATCCTTCAGAAAAAGCAGTGATGGAAATATTGCTCGCACGCTTATCTGGAAAAGCCCCCTGAAGGAAGGAGCCTATGATCTTATCCTTGATGTCAACAACAACACGACGTGGCAAAGTTACGAAAATTGTATCCTTGGCATGTCAGATACCGGCTTTCGTGTAGGAAACCCGACTCCCCCGCCTCCGCCACCGGCATCTCCACAAACTCCTCCCACCATTTCTCCGCCGCCAGCTCCTGCCGTAACCGTGACACCTCCTCCTCCCGCCCCACCATCAAAAACTTTTTCGCTTGACGACCGTGTGGAAGTAAAAGATCTTTCCAATATCAGGCAGTCTCCTGGCGGATCAATGATCGGGCAGCACGAAAATGGAGCGCGAGGCATTGTAGTCGGAGGACCGACGCAGGCCTCCTTGGGCAGCATTCACTATTGGTTTTGGAATATCAATTTTGATAGTAATCTTGACGGATGGGTTGCGGAGTCCACTCTTTTCAAAATTGAAAAAGGACTCGTTTCCGAAAAAAAATCTCCTCCTGCTCCCGCGCCGGAATTAAAATCACCAGAAGAATCTGTCGCGACAACCACCAGTGAAATGTTGACCCCGAACGTTGAGGTTGCCACCACTCAATCTCCGAAAGAAAACGAGGAAGCGAAACAAAAAGAGCTTGCTCAAGTCTCGGAAACAAACAAAAACTGGGGATCCGGCGCCTTTGCAGGGCCTCTCGCCATAGGACTTGCGATTTTTCTTGGATTAGTTGTCGGAGCATTCATTATTTCTCGTGCCATTCGCAGGAGTTAAAGGATGCTTCAAATTTTTTGTGCGGGACATTCGGGTTAAGTACCTGTGATATACAAACAGTATAAGGGTTTTTGAGCGTCTGGCGAGAGCCGAATTTAAGGCATGTGGGTCGGAGGTTATTTTGTGATAGGATCTATAACCCACTCTTTGTCTTTTGGTTTCCAATGATATTGGATAAAGTCGCTTGTTTTATTGAACGGAGGCAGACTTACCTCTTCTCCTCCTAAATTAAGGTGTATGTTGGGAAGTATTTCTTGAACGTAGTAGTGTCGGAAATTTATTTCACACTCCCTTGCTTCACCATCAATAAGACAGGAAACATTCCTGATGCCCGGTTTCTGCTCTGCGATTGCAGTAAAAAAGAGAGACTCACCTTCTTTTAAAATATTTGCGGACAGCCTGCATCCTTTATTATGAAGCATTCCGCCACAAGATACGTTATTAATTTTTGGATCTTTCTCATGGTCGATTATTTTTATATCAGAAAGAGATTGTAGGTCAATTACAATATTTTTAGCAAATTTCTTGCCTACATTTTTAATAGAAAAAGAATATTCGGTACAGTCATCACAAGGAACCCGCTCAATTGGCGTTACAACCTCACCGTAATCTTTGTTAAGTTTTTCATCGCCTGTTTGTGCGGCTAGAAGCGTTGCTCTTCCCGACCTCGTCCCAAATAACAGTTTGAAATTTTCTAAACGACCACCGTTCTTTATACTTTCGATTTCCGTAACATTAAATACTAAATGCGATTTTTTACTAAATTGGTACTGTATCCAGTCAAAAATGGGGGTCAAGATAAAATGTGTGACAGCTACAGATATAAAGAATATCGCAAGAGTGTTTAGAAGGTGGTGAGAAATAGTAAAATGTTTATAGATGTCCGTGATGATTTGAAGCATATGGATTTGTCTGATAAAATTTTCTTATGGCGGTGGGTGGAGGATTTGAACCTCCGAGGGGATTGCTCCCCAACTGGTTTTCGAGACCAGCGCTTTAGACCGCTCAGCCAACCCACCATGCTATTCTTCCTTTCCTCCGCAAGTAATGTAAAGCTTTCGCAATACGTTATCAAGATTATCTAAAACCTCATCATTCGTAAAGCGTAGGAACTGAATACCGAGAGCTTCAATCGATTTTTGACGTTCCTGATCATATGCTATTTCATCGTTTGAAACAAAATGCGAATCTCCATCAATCTCGACAGCAAGCTTTAAAGCGGGACAATAAAAATCAACTACGTAACGATCAATACTATATTGCCGTCGAAATTTGTAACCATTCATTCCTTTCTGCTGAAGATAAGGCCACAAAATAATTTCTGGAGACGGCATATTATGGCGCAAATCACGCCGTTTTGCTTTTTCAGAAGTTTTATTGAAAATTGATGTCATTTTTTAAAAACCTCCCCGAAAATCTCTTCGAGATTTTCACCCCTCCTTCGTAAGGAGGGGAAAAGTGGTAACTGTAACTACTCTTAATAAAAACTATTTCCGCTCCTCCCCTCCTTGAGAAGGAGGGGCGCGGGGTGGTAAAAGGTTACATTTTCCGAAACAGCACACCTGATTTGCGAAACAGCGCGAGGGCTTCGTCGCGGTTTTTTGTCGTGGTGGCAATACTGATTTCAAAACCGAAGGGCGTAAATGAATGTTCGGTATCAGGCTCCGGAAATACCGTGTGTTCGCGGATGCCGATGGTCAAATTGCCTTGCGCATCCACCGCTTTCTCTTCAACGCCGCGAAAATCGCGTGTGCGAGGGAACGCAATATGGATCAGCCGATCAAAAAAATCGCGCATGCGCTTGCCGCGCAAGGTAATCTTGTACCCGATAACCATACCGGTGCGCGTTTTAAACGCCGCAACCGCCTTGCGCGCCAAGGTTGGCATGGGCTTTTGCCCGCTGATAAGCGCAAAATCGCGCACGATTTCCTCGCGCTCCTTGTCATCGCGGATCCGCCCGACGCCGGTGTTTAAAACAATCTTGGTGATACGTTGAAAGTTCATGATAGTTCTGTTCCGCACTTTTTACATATTCGTAATTTTTGTCCGTTTGTCAAGCGATACCCAATGCGCGTTTTCTTTCCACATTGCTTGCATACCATACGCACATTCGCGACCGCCAGGGGATGCGGAATCGTCACTATCTCGCCTTTCTGCCCCGCCCGGCGCGCTCTACGATGGCGTTTTTTGAGATTGACACCTTCAATAAGCACGCGATTTTCGCGTAAAAAAACGCTGGCTATCTTGCCCGTTTTCCCCTTGTCTTTCCCTTTGATAACGGCGACGGTGTCGCCTTTTTTTATTTTCATAATTCTTATGTGTCTGTCCCAAACCGACAAAATTATTACACAACTTCTTCCGCCAACGAAATAATTTTTGTAAAACCTTTATCGCGCAGCTCTCTTGCAATCGGCCCAAAGATGCGTCCGCCTTTTGGCTCGCCGTTGGCGTCAATAATCACCGCGGCATTTTCATCAAAACGAATAGTAGAGCCGTCCGCGCGGGGTGTTGCCGCGCGCTGACGCACGATGACCGCGCGCACTTTATCTTTTTTCTTGATGGTCTTGCGCGGCTCTGCCTCCTGCACAGACCCCACGATCACGTCGCCTAATCGGCCGTAGCGATGGCGCGTGCCGCGCAAAATACGAAATACGCGGATCGTCTTTGCTCCGCTATTATCAGCTACCTGTAAAATGGAACGTTCTTGAATCATAAAACTCGCCAGCATTTTTCCTTCGATAACGGTTTCGTTGCTTCAATAATGACCTTATCGCCTACATGGTATTTGTTTTCCTCATCATGCGCTTTATATCGTTTGCGGATGCGCATCCGTTTATGATAAAGCGGATGCAGCTTAAAACGCGTCACTTCCACCACCACCGTTTTTTGCATGCGGTCACTTACTACAATGCCTTCTAATTGTTGTTTATGTTGTTTCATATATTACCTTGATGGTAACAAGGTGAGCGCACGGGCAATATTTTTGCGCAACTCGCGCACCTCGCGCACATTTTTAAGACGAGTTTTGGCTCTGTTGAAACGAAGCTCCGCGATGCGAGCGCGGTTCTGCTCTAAGAGCGCCTGTAATTCTTGAGCGTTTTTCGTCCGCCATTCTCGTTTCTTCATAATTCTATTTTCTAGTTTCTCGCCACAATGCTCGTTTTCACCGGCAACTTAGCGCCCGCTCTTCGCAACGCCTCGCGCGCAGTCGCTTCCGGCACCCCGTCAATCTCAAAGAGAATTCTGCCCGCGCGCACCGGAAATACATAATGATCCACATTTCCTTTCCCTCCGCCAAGTGTTTGCTCAGGTGGCCGCATCGTGACCGGTTTATCGGGAAAAATACGAATCCAGACTTTCCCGCCGCGCTCAACAAAATGCGTCATGGCGCGCCGCGCGGCTTCAATCTGCCGTGAGGTGATCCAGTGCGATCCCTGCGCTTTAAGCCCAAACGATCCGAATGCCACCGTCACGCCACGCACATCAAGTGTGCGCTTGCGGGAGCGGCCCTTCTGCCATTTGCGATATTTGACCTTTTTCGGCACCAACATATTGGCTATTTGTTAAATATTTCGCCCTTGTAAATCCATACTTTAATACCAATCGTACCATATGGCAAGAGGGCGCGTTCGCGGGCAAAATCAATATCGGCCCGTATGGTTTGCAGCGGGATTCGGCCCTGTCGCGTCCATTCACGACGGCCCATCTCCGCGCCGTCCAGCCGGCCGGCAAGCTCGATACGCACGCCTTGGACCTGCTGCTGACTCATCACTCGATCAGCAACTTGTTTGAGTATCCGGCGAAACGGCAGCCGTTTTTGAAGATCGTACGCAATCATTTGAGCCACGATGCGCGCATGCGCCTCAGGATAACGCACTTCTTCCACCGAAAGACGCGCGCCTTTCTGTTCCGGAAAACGCGTGGCAATGTCTTTGCGCAACAATTCAATGCCTTCTCCGCGGCGGCCAATCAAAAGTCCGGGCCGCGACGTGCGGATAATCACATGGATTTGATGCGCGGAGCGTTCGATATCAATTGATTCCACATAATGGCCTCTTAATCGCTTCATCAGCCATTCATACAAAAGAATATCCTCTTTCAAAATGGCGGCATAATGTTTACGCTGAAACCACCGCGCGCGCCAGTCGCGGATATGAGCAAGACGGTAACTATAGGGATGAACAACGTGAGTCATACTATTAGCTTTTAGCTTGTAGCTTTTTAGGCGTGAGAACGACCGTGACGTGGCTGGTGCGTTTGCGAATAGGAGAAGCGCGGCCGAAGGCGCGCGGCATAAATCGTTTTAACATACGGCCGGCATTCACGCGAATTTCCTTTATGATCAAAGGTGTGCCCGCCGGCAGTTTTGCATTGTGCGATGCGTTTGCTTTCGCAGAACGCAAAAGCTTGATCAATACGGAAGAGCCGCGCTTTGCATATGCGGTGAGCTGATGCTCGGCGGCTTCCACTTCTTTGCGTGCAATGAGATTTGCCAACAAACGAAGTTTGCGGGGCGCTATCCGTACGTTATTTGCTTTGGCGATAATGGTACTCATGATTTTGTTTTTCCCGTTTCCTGCTTTTGGCGACCCGATTCGCCGCGAGGCGCGGGCTCGCCCTGCTGGGCGGCCTTTGCTTTTGCTTCCTGTTCTTTCTGCATCTTTCCGCCATGGCGCACAAACGTACGACTTTTACTAAACTCACCGAGCCGATGCCCCACCATCTCTTCGCTCATAGAAACCGGAATAAAAATCTTGCCATTGTGCACGCCAATGGTGTAGCCGAGCATCTCGGGCGTGATGATTGATGAGCGCGACCACGTGTTGACGACCACGCGTGGACCCGGCTGATGGCGAGCCAGCTTTTTCAGTAATTTTTCATCAACAAAAGGGCCTTTTTTAAGTGAACGACTCATACTACTTTTTTCTCCGACTAATAATATACTTCTTCGAGTATTTCTTCCGATTTCTTGTCTTCACCCCGCGGATGCCTTTCCCCCATTTATTTT
>CAYHZD010000019.1:0-11993 GCA_964361035.1 uncultured Candidatus Saccharibacteria bacterium | reverse complement strand
ATACCGCTTGGCTTATGCAAAATACGCACCGCGGATTCTACTTTATTGACATTCTGTCCGCCCGCGCCCCCAGAGCGGGAAAACGTGATTTCAAGATCGCCTTCTTTGATGTCTATCTCCTGCGAACTTGCGGCCTTCAGCACCGCCACCGACGCCGTCGAGGTGTGAATGCGGCCTGATTTTTCTGTTTTTGGCACACGCTGGACGCGATGCACGCCCGATTCAAAACACAACTTTTCATATACGCCTTCGCCGCTTATTTCAAAAACTAACTCATCAAGCAACGCCACGCGCCATCCCTTGGAGCTGGCATAATTACGATACATACGTGCCAACTCTTGGGCAAAGAGCGATGCCTCGCTGCCGCCCGCGCCAGCGCGGATTTCTATAATGACCGTCTCTTTATCCTGAACGTGCTGAAAGGCCATTTATTTTTTCTTCCGCGGTTTTTTTGCCGCTTTCGGTTTTGCCTTGCTTGCGCGCGTGCGAAAACGCTCCACGCGCCCGGCGGTGTCAATAATTTTTCCTTTGCCGGTATAGAGAGGATGGCAATGACTGCAAATTTCTATATTGATCTCTTTTTTTGTTGATCCTATCTCAAATTCCGCGCCGCACGCGCAGTGTACCTTTGCGTCAGGATAATAGACGGGGTGAATATCCTTTTTCATATGCTTCGTTGTATCATAGACAGCTCCTCTTGTCTAGCCGCCGTTTTTGTACTACGGTGGGCACTATGGAACAAACTCCCACACTCTCCCCGCAACCAGATCATGAGCCTGATCCTGTCATTGAAGAGCTTTTTTTACGTGGGCTCCATTTTGGTTATTCAAAAACGCGCCGCCACCCGCGCATGAGGCCGTTTTTGGCGGGCTTAAAAAACAATGTAGAAATTTTCAACCTGGAAAAGGTGCTCATTAAACTCAATACGGCAAAAACCGCTATGGAACAACTGGGCCAGAAAAAATCCGTGGTGCTGTGGGTGGGCACCAAACCGCAGGCTGGCCCGGCTATTCAGGCCGCCGCGGCGGCCCTCGGCCACCCCTTTGTGGCCAAGCGCTGGCTCGGCGGCACGCTCACAAATTTTACCGTGATCCGCAAGCGTGTCCAACAATGGCTCACGCTTGAGCGCGAACGCGTGGAAGGAAAACTAGAAAAATATACCAAACAAGAGCGCGTTAAAATACATAAACAGATTGAACGGTTTGAAATCGCATTTCGTGGCCTTGAACTCTTAAGCCGCCCGCCGGAAGCGCTCATCATTATTGATCCTAAAGAAGAAACCACCGCCTTGCGGGAAGCCACCCAACTTGGTATCCTGACGATAGCATTGCTCAACAGTGACAGCGATCCCCTATCAGTAACTCATGCCATCCCCGGCAACGACAACGCGCCGAAAAGCATCCATTATATTATTGAAACACTCCGAGACGCCTATGAAAAAGGGGCGCATGCCATACCCGCATCCATCATCACCAATGAACTCCCAACTCATCAAACAACTTCGTGATCAAACTGGCGCCAGTTTTGCGCACATTCGCGCCGCGCTTGAAGAGACTGGCGGCGATCCTGAACGCGCAAAAGCAGTAATTGAGGCAAAGGGCATAGAAATTGCGAACAAAAAACAATCCCGCAGTACGCACGCCGGTGTGATAGAGGCCTATGTGCATCATGGCGCCACTGTCGGGGTGCTCTTAGAACTTCGTTCAGAAACTGATTTTGTGGCGCGCAACCCGGCCTTCAAAGAGCTCGCTCATGATATTGCCATGCATATTGCCGCTACAGACCCCGCTGATGTTGTCACTCTTCAAAAAGAACTTTTTATTAAAGACGAGAGTAAAACAGTCGGCGATCTTATTGCCTCTCGCACCGCTTCGTTTGGTGAACACCTCGAAATCGGTCGGTTTATCCGCTACACATTAAAATAAAAAAATCTATGACGCCTTATATCGCATTTGCGAGTTTTGTGGGAAGTCTTATCGGCATGGGCATGCTGATAGGCCGCCATTGGAATGAAGCAATCGCCCACGATAACGCCTCTTTGATGCCGCAGAGAGAAAATCAATTTTTTCTCGCGCATGCATTTCGTTTCTTGAGGGAACGGAGTATCGTATTCTGGCATACCATTCTGCGCGATCTCTTATATAACGGATTTGAAAAAACATTGACATTTTTGGAACGTGCGTTGAAGCGCGCCACTGCTTTCTTACGCCTTCTGCGCAGCGCCATGCGGCGCCGCCAATTAAATGGCCTTAACGGCGAAGACACGTATTGGCGACATCTGAATTCCTGGAACAGCCGCCGCCTCAAACTCCGATTGCGCAGAAGAAAAAGCACAGAAGAAAATTCTTAAATACGCGCCAGCATAGCTCAGTGGTAGAGCAGCGCTTTTGTAAAGCGAAGGTCGGGGGTTCGAATCCCTCTGCTGGCTATGATATAATGCTCTTATGAAAACGATTGTAATTCTTGGCGGGGGGTATGCGGGGGTAGCGGCGGCAAAGGGATTGCTGAAAGAAAAATTGGACGCGCGCATCATACTGATTGATCAAAGCGGCTATCATGCGCTGCCGAGCGATTATTATGAATTGGCAACCGCCGCGCTGCCTGAACACAAACCAATCAACTGGGATCATGTGCGCGGATCGGCGGCAATTCCCTTGCGCGAACTTTTTAAGGACACGAAGGACACGCGCGTTGAGATTATCAAAGATCGCATTGAAGCGATTGACATGAATCGCCGCACCGTCACCGGTGCTACGACGGGTACGCATACGTATGATGTCGGTATCATAGCGCTCGGCAGCGAGACAAATTTTTATACTATCCCGCATCTGCAAGACTTCGCGTACGGATTTAAAACGCTCAATGATGTCCTGCACGCGCGCAATACCATCGACGAACTCTTCGCGCGCAAAGCAAAACACGAGCCGATTCGCATCGTGATCGGCGGCGGCGGATTTACGGGCTGTGAGTTTGCCGCAGAATTGGTGGGCTTTATCAAAAGTCTCCTGCGCCGCCACAAACGGCCCCGCGCTTCCGTTTCCGTCACCCTCATAGAAGCAAACAATACTCTTCTGCCGGGCGGATCGGCGTGGCTTCAGGAAAACGCAAAAATGGGTTTAGAAAAGCTCGGGGTAGCGCTTCTCTTTGGCAAACCCATCATATCAGTTAATCAAGAGAGTGTCTCCTTCGATGATTCGTCTCTGCCGTACGATGCGCTTTTCTGGACCGCCGGGGTCAAGGCAAACGCTCTGCTCGACACACTACCTATCAAAAAAGAAAAAGGAAGTTGCGTAGGGGTAGACCAAACTCTGCGCATTCCCGACTATCCGGATGTTTTTGTTATCGGCGACTCCGCCCATTGCCCGAATCCGATAACCGGCAAAGCCGCGCCCATGACCGGGCAAGTCGCCATACATCATGGCGCCTATGTCGCGCGCGCCATCGCGCGCCTTCTTTCGCATCAAGCGCCTCTCCCGTACGTTCACCACGAGCCGCTCCTCCTCGTGTCGCTCGGCGGCAAGTACGCACTCCTTGACCTGGGGTGGACCCGCATACGCGGATTCCTCGGCTGGATCTTAAAACGTCTTGCGCTGTTGCGCTATCTTCTTACCATTTTGCCTCTTTACAAAATTTTCCCTCGCTGGCTTTCGAGCACCTATCTCTTTACAAAAAATGATTAGAAAGTTTTGAGATACTCACGATTTTTTACAATCCAATCGAAAATTTGGGAAGCTACGAAAGGCGATCCGACAAGATTGGCGCGCGGACCCGATTCCAAAAGAATCACCATACCAAGACGAGGGTTTTCATACGGCGCAAAGCCCATAAACCATGAATGGACATGCTGCTTATTCCCCACCTCGGCAGTGCCTGTTTTGCCGGCAATCGGCACCGGCACGCCGGAGACTGCCGCAGCCGTACCCTCTTTCACGGCAAGCCGCATGCCTTCTTTGATAATAGTAAATGTTTTTGGATCAAGATTTACCGTAAACGATTTTTCTTGCTGCACCGCGTCCGTTGAAGAATGAGTAAAACGCAGAGGAAACGCGTTGCCATTATTAGCGATAAGCGCAAGCATACGCGCGATCTGCAGAGGGGTAGTCAAAAAATCTCCCTGGCCAATACTGGCGTGATACGTATCGCCAAGTCGCCACTCGGGATTTTCCGGATGGTACTGTGCTTTTTGATCCGGGTTCGGCACAAGCCCTTCTTCTTCGCCGGCAAGCGCAATATTTGTTTCTGTCCCAAGGCCAAAGCGCTCGAACCACCGCGCAAGACGCCGAATGCCAAGTCCATCAATATCTTTGTATCCCCCTCCCACAATATAAAAATAGACATTTGAAGAAACAGCAAGCGCCCGGCGCATATCCACCGATCCATGCGCCTTCCAATCCAAGAACACCGACTCTTCACCCGGCCGATACGGATCAGGAATGCGCAACGCCCCTTCCGAAACAAGATGAGTTGTCGGATCAATCACCCGCTCCTCAAGTGCGGCTGCCGCCACGATCGGTTTGACGATCGATCCTGGGTGGTAGCGTCCGGCAATGGCCCGATTAAAAAAAGGCAATGCATGATTGTTGCGCAGCGCCTCAATGGCTTCCGGCGGCCCGCCCTTCCGCAACACATTCACGTCATATCCGGGCGCGCTTGCGAGCGCCAATACCTCGCCGTTCGTTACATCAAACACAATGCCTGCACCCCCCGTAAAGCCACGTTCCCGAATAGTTGCGCTCAACATATCGTATACGATTTTCTGAAGCTCGGCATCAAGGGTAAGTGTCAAATCATCGCCGGGCTTTGGCTCTTGTAACAATCCTTCGGCTATCACGATGCCGCGCGCATCAACTTCAAATGATCGCGTGCCATCCACCCCATGTAATGCGCGATCGAAAACCTGTTCAAGACCAGCTTTCCCTTCAGCATTGTCTTTTGCCACAAAACCAATAACATGTGAAAACGCTTCCGGATGCAAGAGCTCGCGATCTTGAGTAAACAGATTCGCCCCAAAACGATCGTACAATTCCCCGCGGCGCGGCAAGACCGCCATTGTTTCCAGATGATTTTGAGTGGCGCGCCCCCGCCAGATGTCCCCCTCAAAAAATGTAAGCATTGCGCTGCGCGCAAAAAAAAGGATGCCTACCAATCCCGCCGCAATACCCGCAATGAAAAATATTGAATGCGGAAGTGGTGTTTCAATGCGCCCTTCCATGTGCTCCATCTCAAAATCGCCGAGATTCTCGGCATCCAAAAGGATTTCTTCGAAAGAAACCTGCGGTAACGATTTTTTCTTTTTAAATAGGTTCATGTTTATGTCCGAGCCATCATTCTCGTAAAACTTTCGATGGCGTTACCGTAAAATCCACCACCGTTGACGGTGTTCCATCGCATATTCCTCCATCAATCACTATATCAGCATTCATAATTTCTTCCGCGCGCGTTGCCGGCTTTTCTCCCGACCTATTGGCGCTTGTGCCGGTAATCGGTTTGCCGAACGCACGAATAAGATCCCGGAGAAAACGAAGATCGGGAATACGCACCCCTACGGTGAGTCCACCTCTGCCGCGCACCAATAAAGATATCAACTCTCGCGCATAGAGGATCGCAGTAAACGCACCCGGCCATTGCTCGCTCAACTCGCCTTCCAATTTTTTTTCCTCTATAAATGCAATTTGTTTCGCCCGCTCCATAGAATCCACCAAAACCGGCATCGGCTTTCCTTCCTCCCGTTTTTTTATTTGAAATAGCCGTTTTACGGCTTCATCGCTTGTCGCATCTACCGCAAACCCGTAGACGGTATCCGTCGGCACTGCCACGACCTTCCCCTCTCGCAATGCGGCAACCGCTCGCATAATAACCTCAAAATAATTCTCTTCTCCAATCTTCAAAATTTCCATGTCTGCACTATAACCAAATGAAAAAAATTATTCCACCGTCACGCTCTTGGCAAGATTGCGAGGTTTGTCAACATCGTAGCCGCGCAGTACGGCGAAGTGGTAAGCGAAAAGTTGGAGCGGCACGACGGAGACAAGCGGCGTGAGCATCTCGAGAGTTTTGGGAATAGAAATCACGTCATCGGCGAGTTGCGCTATTTTTTTGTCTCCCTCGGTAGCGATCGCGATCACAGGCCCGCCTCTGGCTTTTATCTCTTCAATATTGGAAATCATTTTTTCATACACCGAATCCTGCGGCGCAATGCACAGAGACGGAAAATTTTTATCAATCATGGCGATCGGACCGTGTTTCATTTCACCGGCGCCGTACCCTTCTGCGTGCGCATATGAAATTTCTTTAAGTTTAAGCGCTCCCTCTAGAGCCACGGGAAAATTATATTTTCTGCCCAAATAGAGAAAATTGTGATAGGGCTGATACGCGCGGGCAAGCTGTTTGATATGTCGCATCTGACGCGATGCAAACATGGTTTTTATGAGCAAAGGAATTTTTTGAAGTTCGTTGGCGATGCGCCTGCCCATCACCAGCGACATCTCCCGCTGTCTTCCCAACAAAAGCGTAAGAAGCGTTAAAATGGCAATCTGCGAGCTAAATGCTTTTGTGGATGCGACCCCAATCTCGGGCCCGATATGCTGATAGACACCGGCGTCGGTCTCGCGCGCGATCGTGGATCCCACCGTATTAACAATGCCAAGCGTAAGGACACCTTTTTCTTTCGCTTCGCGAACCGCGGCAAGCGTATCGGCTGTCTCGCCGGATTGCGATAGCGCCAAAAGAATATCGCCTTCTCGAAATACGGGTTTGCGATAGCGAAATTCCGAAGCAAGATCCACCTCGGTGGGAATGCCCGCATATTCTTCAAAAAGATACTCACCCACCATGCCCGCGTAGGAAGCGGTGCCGCACGCGACAATCATTATGCGTTTTGCCTGCCGAAGTTTTTCTGTAATGTCATGCACCCCTCCTAATTTTGCCATTCCCTCTTCAGCAAGAATACGCCCGCGCAGCGAATTTTCAATTGCTTCCGGCTGTTCAAAAATTTCTTTGCGCATATAGTGTGCGTGCCCTCCTTTTTTTGCCGCTTCCAGCGACCATTCAATTTCCTGCAGTGTTTTCTGGCGCGCGCGATGCCGAAGATCATAAATAGCATGACCCGCATCAGAAAGAACCGCCATTTCACCATCGTCAAGATAGATCACCCGATTGGTATGCTTGATCACGGCGGTGGCGTCCGAGGCGACAATATACTCCCCTTCCCCCACGCCGAGCAAAAGCGGGCTGAAATTTCTTGCGGCAAAAAGTTTATCGGGTTCTTCGGCATCAAGCATCACGATACCGTAGGTGCCACGCAATTTTTGCAGTGCCAAACGAAAAGCTTTCTCGGTGGGAATTTTAGAGCGTTTTTCTTCTTCAATGAGGTGCGCAATTACTTCCGTATCTGTTTCTGACCGAAACTGATGCCCCTTGCGTGCAAGCATCTGCTTGAGCTCTCGATAATTTTCAATAATACCATTGTGCGCAAGCAAAATAATGCCCTTGCAATCGCCGTGAGGGTGAGCGTTTGCTTCGGTTACATTTCCGTGCGTGGCCCAGCGCGTATGAAAAATCGCAAGAGGCGCTGCTTTCGGAATCTGCAATTTCGCCGCCAGATTATCAATCTTCCCCACTGCTTTGATAGTCTTAATGTTCTGTTTTGAGTCAAAAAACGCTGCGCCGGCAGAGTCGTATCCGCGATATTCAAGTTGACGTAAAGCATCAAGGCCTATCTCCACCCCATTGCGTTTGCCGATATATCCCACAATGCCGCACATATACAAAGGATAACACAAAAACCCCTCCGAAAGTCTCGAAAGGGTTTTTGTCTGCGGTATCTATAAGCCGGGTTCTGTACTCCGATGCAAGACCGGAGCGATAGTCATCTCTCTAGGCCCTCGATTACTCGCGGGCTCAAGCCCCGCTCGATATTTTGATATATCGAGCAAGTTGCACCAGATAGGGTTTTCCACCCGTCCGAATTACTCCGGACGACTGTGGGCTCTTACTTTACCCCGACTTCCATCGAGGCTATCCCCAACTCACGTCGGGGCCCACTCTTTTCACCCTTGCCTTTTTCATCTCTTAAACTTTTAGAGTCCTAAAGATGATAAGTTGGCGGTATGGTCTCTGTGGCACTATCCCGGTCACGGTGGCCGTTAGCCACTATCTGCTTCTCCGACCGCGGTCGGAGGGTGCCCGGACTTTCCTCCCCGATCGCGATCGGGGCGACTATCCGATACCGGCAATATCTTAACAAATAGAGGAAATATTGTCAATAAAAAAATCTCCCTGCCGGTGGTGGGAGAACCAAAAATTATTCTTCCTTTAACTTTTTAAATTTTTCACGATAGAAACAGAGCCTACCTTGCATCTCGTCAAGATCACTACTTCTTCTCTGCATGGCCTCTCGATCGTCATTAAGATAGGCAAGCGCATCACGAATGCTTTTTGCGTCTTGCCAATAGGCGTTCAGCCATATTTGTATGGTTCTTCCTTTTTCCAACGATCGAGGCCGGGAAGCCTTCTGCCGAAGGTAGGCTGCCTCCTCATCAAGAAGAGTAAGCGTGCTTTTGATCTCTGTTATCAATAATTCTTCCTCGGTAGATCCGACACTATATGAAGGGGTAAAGAGAAAAATAAACGCCGCAAAAAAAGTCAAACATTCAAATACGTGTCTCTTCATAGCCGTTTCTCCTTTCGTGCCTATGATAGCACGAGAGAGCTAACGGTCAAGTTATAGAAAATGCCATATGGATTTTGCTTGACTTATAAATAATATCATGCTATTTTTGTCAGATCGCCGTTAATAATAATTGGCTTAACAGCTTCTATCTCTGATTGATAGTAAGGAATTTCCGGGATGGGATTATAGAGGAATACCTTTTGGTTTAGGACGTGAGCGAATCCGATTTCCATAAGCGTATTGCCACCGATATAGTGTTTAATATCCCGTTTATCAAGATTCATGACTAGCACTGCATCAGCACCTTGCATTAGTCTCCAGAACTCTCGTATGGCGTCTTGATTGTTCTTTTGGTCAATCTTGATTTGCTCTTTTTCTTCATCAGTTTTACCGATAAACAGAGATGCCAAATTCGTAACGAATGCGTCATGACCTGCCTTGATAAGCCCGTCGCGAGCTTCTAGCATCTTTTCCGTATATTGCATACTACCGATAATTCCTATACGCATATGATATTCCTACTTCCCATGACACCTTTTATATTTCATCCACTACTCGATTTGCTATGCGAGGTTACATAACAAAATTGATTAAACGATTTGGAACAAAGATGGTTTTATGAATTTGTTTGCCTTCAAGATATGGTTTGATGCGATCGCGAGCGCGAGCGAGGCGTTCGGCGTCTTCTTGGCTGATTCCTTTTTCTGCGTCTGCGGTGTCGCGCACCTTTCCGTTGATTTGAATAACCAACGAAATCGTTTGTTCCTCGATCGTCTGCGGATCAAACGCCGGCCACGGCGCAATGTGGATGCTTTTTTCATGGCCCAATGTTTCGCGCCAGCATTCCTCCGTTAAAAACGGCGCGAATGGCGCAAGTAATTTTAAAAATGCTTCAACATCTTCTGTGCCCACATTCTCTTTTTCTTTTTCAAACGCATTCAATAAAATCATAAGAGCAGAAATCGCCGTATTATAATGCAACCCTTCGATATCTTCCGTAACTTTTTTGATCGTTTTGTGAACAAGCTTTGGAATTTGGAATTTGGGATTTGGGATTTTTTTGGTTATGGTATCTTGTATCTTGGTCATTCTTTTCTGTTTATAGATGATAAAATTCCATACACGATCTAAAAAGCGTGTTACGCCTTTTATACCACCCTCCCGATAATCTCCACTGTCTTCAAATGGCGCTAAAAAAAGCAAATACATCCGTACCGCATCAATGCCGAATATCTTAATGATTTCGTCGGGACTCACGACATTGCCTTTTGATTTTGACATCTTGGCGCCGTCTTTGGTAATAAGGCCGTGCGCGCGAAACGTAGTAAACGGTTCTTCAAAATCCACATATTCCCAATCGGAAAGCGCCATAGCCACAAAACGGCTGTAGAGCAGATGCAGCACCGCGTGCTCCGCTCCCCCGATATACATATTAACGGGAAGCCATTGCCGCGTTAGCTTCGCAAACGCGGAATTTTCAATTTTTAATTTCCAATTTCCAAACTTTAAAAGATAGCCGATATAATACCACGACGAATCCAGAAACGAATCCGACACATCAGTTTCTCGCCGCGCGGGCCCACCGCACTTCGGACATGTTGTTTTCCAAAATGTTTCTACGCTGGCAAGCGGCGATTGTTCCGTGCCCGTAGGCCGAAAATTCTCTACGTAAGGAAGCTCTACCGGTAAATCTTCTTCCGGCACCGGCTGCCAATTACATGTTTTGCAATATATCATGGGAATTGGGGGGCCCCAGTATCGCTGACGACTGATAAGCCAGTCGCGCAAACGATATTGTACTTTTTTGGTACCCTTTACGAACGCGGTGATTGCTTCTTTCGCCTCGCGCGATGACATGCCGTCGAATAAACCGGAAGCGACCAAATGTCCTTCTCCCTCATACGCCTCATCGAGAATCGGACACGTTGTTGCCGGATAGTGCGGACAAACAACAATCCGTATCGGCAGATCGTATCTTTTTGCGAATATAAAATCGCGCTGATCATGGGCGGGGACAGCCATAATCGCGCCCGTCCCTACGCCTCCCAACACATAATCAGCCACCCATACCGGAATCTCTTCGCCATTTGCCGGATTGATGGCTTTTATATCCTTCAACGCAACACCGGTCTTTTCTTTTTCTTTAGTATCATTATTCCTCGGGCGCTCTCTATATGCGTTAACTTCCTGCCAATTTTCAATTTTCGACTTTAAATTTTCAATCACAGAATGAGTGGGAGAAAGCACAAGATAGGGAGCGCCAAAAATGGTGTCAGGACGGGTAGTAAAAATTTCTATCTCCTCGCTGACTCCCAACTTTTCACTTTTCATTTTGAACGTAATGATCGCTCCTTCGCTTCGCCCGATCCAATTTCTCTGCGCTATTTTAATTTTTTCTGACCAATCAATCGTGTCTAAATTTTTCAAAAGACGATCCGCGTAGTCAGTAATCTTAAAAAACCACTGCTCGAGCTCTTTTTTGATTACTTCCGTTTCGCATCGCTCGCATTCGCGATCGATAACTTGTTCGTCGGCGAGCACCGTTTTACACGAAGGACACCAATTGACCAGGGCTTTTTTACGATACGCAAGGCCGTTTTTGAACATCTGCACGAAAATCCATTGCGTCCATTTATAATAAGCAGGATCGTACGTGGTAAGCCACGAACTCCATGCAAAACCATTTCCCATTGCTTTCAATTGTCGTTGAAAATTCTTTTCGGCAATTTTTGTTTGATCAAGGGGATGCTTGTTAATTTTTAACGCGTAATTTTCTGTATGGATGCCAAACCCGTCGAGGCCGATTGGCTCAAAGACATCATTGCCTTGCATACGCTTAAAACGCCCATACACATCCACGCCACTAAAGGTGCGGACTGCTCCGATATGCAATCCTTCCGCAGAAGGATACGGAAACATCATGAGGTTATAAAATGGTTTCCGCCGGCTGGCGGATGCGTGCTCAAAATTTGGCTCGTAGAGCTTTTCTTCCTGCCATTTTTTTTGCCATTTTGATTCGATGTGTTTCATAAACAATAAATGGCGAGGATGTGGTGTTTTTCTTTATTTCGTAGGGCTCCCTGTGACAGCCGAGCGCAGCGAGGCGGAACGGGGATAAAGAAAAAAGAAAAACACCACGCCGAGCCATATTAAACAGTAAAAGATTCTTCTTGTTCTTGTGTGGTCTCTTGCAAAGGAGGTGTCTCTAATGCCGATGCGCTCATCGAAGCAAGGCGCGCGGTGATGGCATTGAGTTCTTCGTCGGAGTAAAATTCAATGGCGATCCGTCCCTTTCCTTTGCGATCCTTTTCAATAAATACCG
>CAYHZD010000018.1:0-12121 GCA_964361035.1 uncultured Candidatus Saccharibacteria bacterium | reverse complement strand
AAAAGACGATCAGCATAGCGAAAAAAGAAATCAAAAAGCATCGCGTGAAAAAAGAGGGGTATCTTCTCAATCGTGCTTTTCCTCTTTTTCAGGAATTAAAGGACCTCGTGCTTTCTCCCTCGCCGATTTCAAAGCTTGATTTAGTGCGAGACCTCAAACAGCTGGGGCGCGTCAAACTCTTATTGCTCTCCGGCGTCTTTATTCGATCCGATGACCAACGCGTTGATTTATTTGTGGTGGCCGATGGCATAAAGCCGCATCTGTTCGAGCGCCTCATGCGGCGACTGGAAGCCGAGATCGGCAAAGAACTGAATTATTCGCTTATGACTACACGCGATTTTATGTACCGTTTTAATTTATCGGATCGCTTCATCCGCGAAATGTTCGATACCCCGCACGAAATTTTGATTAATAAACTGGATAATGTACCATAAAAGATGCCGGCGCCCTTAGCTCAGTGGTAGAGCGGTCCGACTTGAGTCGGACAGGCCGTAGGTTATATGTTCGGTTTATATATCTTGCAAAGTCTCGCAAACGGACGATATTATATTGGTAGTACCAATAATATCGATCGCAGATTACGGGAACATAACGAAGGTCTTGTCAGCGCAACTAAATTTATGAGACCGTTTGAACTTAGAAGATTTGTTGAATGCAAAACATTAACGGAAGCTCGCATTGCTGAATATCGTTTAAAGAAATATAAAAGCAAAAAAATTATTGAAAAAGTTATTAAAAGTGGTATACTGCCATGGTATTATAGAAGCTCGCGCCCTTAGCTCAGTGGCAGAGCGTTCGATTCACATTCGAAAGGCCGGAGGTTCGAGCCCTCCAGGGCGCATATGCGATTTCAAAATATACAGACATATCTTTTTCTCATCGCCATTGTTGGCGTTCTCTCCGCCGTTTTTCATGGGCTGGGGGTTTTGGATATCCTGCCGTGGCATCTTGCGTATAGCGATGTCGCGCCGTTTTATGAACAAGCGGTGAAGCCGGGGATTCCCTATATTGATAAAACCGTAGAATATCCGGTGCTCACTGGTTTTTTTATTCATGCGATGGGCATGATTGGAGGAAGTAAAATGGGGTATTATGTTGCCAGTTCTTTTTTTCTTATTTTATGTGCCGGCATTACGACATTTTTTCTTTATCGTTTGGCGCAAGAAAGGGGATATGAAAAACGTTTGCTTTGGTTTTGGATTTTCGCGCCATCTATGCTGGTATTCATGATTTATAACTGGGACGTTATTGCGATCATGTTTGTGGTCGCCGCGTTTTACTGTATGCAGAGACAGAAGGACTACGCGGCCGCCTCCCTTCTCGCGCTCGGTTTTTCTGCCAAATTTTTTCCGATTTTATATCTGGCGCCGTTAATACTCGCGCGATGGCGCCTGTCCCAAACCAGGTTTTTAGTAACGCAAACTGTACAGAGTTCGAACCTCTCTCATGCTACGATGCCCAAAACCTGGTTTTGGACAGGTCAGTCGTTGCTCCTTTATACTTTTTTACTTGCAAGCATTTTTCTTATTGTCGTCCTCGTAGTTAATGGGATTTTCATGATCGCCAATTTTGATGCGTGGTCCTACTTTTTCACCTTCAATAGCGCGCGCAGTGCCAATCCAGATTCTATCTGGACCGTCGCACAATATCTTTTCGGGATATTTGATATCTCTACCATCAATACACTCTCATTGATTCTTTTTGCAGTAAGTTACGGCATTTTTTTATGGTTTTTTCGAAAAAAGGATTTTGTTTTTCTCTCGTTTGGCGCCACTCTTCTTTTTCTTCTCTTCAATAAAGTTTTTTCACCCCAATATCTTTTATGGCTTCTGCCGTTTTTTGTTTTATTGCCCGTCAAAAAATATTGGTTCTATCCACTGGAATTTGCCAACCTTGCCGCACTCTTTTCAATCCTTGCATGGTTTTTTTTGGCAGACGAAAACATTTATTTATATCTGACTATGTATTTTGTTACGCTTCGCCATCTCGCCTTGCTTTCCGTATTCACGCATCTTGTTTTGAGCGCAAAAAACGGTTAACGTACCAAGTATGATGCAGACAGTCTTCTGGCTCCTTTTGGCGACGGTGGTG
The DNA here is from genome assembly GCA_964361035.1 of uncultured Candidatus Saccharibacteria bacterium. GTDB lineage: Bacteria > Patescibacteriota > Minisyncoccia > Ryanbacterales > CAYHZD01 > CAYHZD01. Next base: position 10,030 of record CAYHZD010000018.1, on the reverse strand, counting down.
CTAGTCCCGCTCGTAAGCTGGGACGGGTTTATATTTGGGTCCACGTTTGCCAAGACCCTGCTTTTTTATGGGGGCGTGGAAATAAGTTTTGTGATATGGGCGTTTGCGGGAGGGCTTGCTGTCTCTCGCTCCGACATATGTCGGAGCTTCGCGGAGCACCGCCGTTGGCGGTGGATTCTTACCGGATTGCTTTTGGCAAGCTTAGTGGCGAGCGCCATAGTTGCCTATGATCGCGGTATGGCATTTTGGTCCGGCTATGAACGCATGATGGGGTTGGTGACGTGGCTGCATTTATTTGTGTTTTTTGGTTTGTTGGTTTCCGTTTTTTGTTACCCCCCCACGCCCCCCCTTATAAAGAGGGGGAAAACAAAGAAGGAAATATTTTTTTTGACGAGTGCGCTGACGGCGACCCTCGTGGCACTGATCGGTATTGGAGAGAAATTTTTTGGCAGCGATATTTATAGTAATGTAGGATCTACCTTATACAACTCCGCGTTTTTGGGTTCGTATTTAGTGCTCGGCGCGTTTTTGGTGTTGTGGCATGCTGTCAGAGAAGAACGCTTAACCGCGCGTGCGATCGGATGGCTTGGAGGATTTCTCGTGATTTTTTTTGCCATTGTTTTTACCGAAGCGCGCAGCGCGCTTGTCGGGCTTGCGGGCGGCGGTTTTGTGATGGCGGCACTGATCGCATGGAACGGTATGGCAGCACCAGTGATGGGTATTTCGCCCCCATGGATACGGAGAGCCGCGTTGTTCCTTATCATTATAGTGATAGGGATGGCAGGGATCACCTTTTTCCTTCGAGATACATTGAAAGATTCTTCAATTATTTTCTTATCACGCATAGGAAGCACCTTTTCCGAGGACCGCACGGGGTCAGGCCGTTTGATCGCCTGGCAAGTAGGATGGAAGGCATTTCGTGAACGGCCATTGCTCGGCTGGGGCATTGAGAATTTTACCTTCGCATTTAATACGCATTATGATCCGCGTCTTTTCAATGTAGAGCCATGGTTTGACCGGGCGCATAATGCGATCGTTGATTGGGGCGTAACCACGGGCGTTTTTGGGCTTGCGGCCTATCTTAGTATCGTGGTTGCAGTCATTATCGCGTTTATTCGACGCTTTCGTCGAGGCGAGGTATCAGCGCTTGCGCTTGCCGGCATGATGGCGGCTGGATTTATGCAAAATATGTTCACGTTTGATATTTTGTCTACCTATGTTTTGTTTGCCGCGGTGTTGGCGTACGTTGTTGTGGATGATAGTCCAACATTCAATGTTGGCGCAACATTGAATGTTGGACTATCAGTTGGGCGTTCGTACGTTGGCTTTATTGTTTTGGTGTTCGTGATGTTGGTTTCCTATTTCGTTATCTGGCAGCCGATGCGGGAAAATATAATCGGCAAGCAAGCGGGTGAAGCCTTTGCGGAGGGCGCTGATGCGCAAGGATATGCGCTTGTCGAGCGTGCGCTTAGCTATCACACCTATGGCGATCTTGAGGTGCGGCGGCTCGTAGCGGAATACGTGTTTGAATTTATCAAAAAGGGAGGGAAACGAAATCCAGAAGCAATGACTGCGTTGTATGATGTTGCTCTTGAAAAAATGAAAGACAATAGCGCAGCACAACCCGGAGAAGCAAAATGGCCGGCGTATGGCGCTGCACTCGGCAATCTTGCTTATGCGCATACGGGGGATTTTCTCTATGCCGAGCGCTCAGAAAGATTCGCGCGTGAGTCCCTTGCACTCTCGCCGAGCCGTCAGCAGCACTGGCTTGAATTAGGGCAGGCACTTCTGGTACAAGAAAAGAAGGCCGCATACGCCGAGGCAATGCAGAAGGCCATTGCGCTTATGCCGCGCTACCCGATCCCGCATTTAAACGCGGCCGTGGGCGCCATCGCGCTTGGCGATCGCGAGGGGGAAGATCGGGAGATTGGATGGTTGCGAACGCATACATGGGATATCACAAAATCAGCGCGCCAGTCATGGGATAATCCTACCCGCGACCGGGAAGCACTGGTGCAGGCATACTATAAAGCAAAACGCTTTTCAGAAGCGATTGTGTATCAAGAAATGCTTGTTCGTGAGCGAGATAAAATAAACGATCTTATTCAACTTGCCGCGCTCTTAAAAGAGGCGGGGCGCAAAACAGAGGCGCGTGAGGTGGCAGAAAAAATTGTAACGATGGACCCCGCGAAAGCAGCGGAGGCCGAAACATTTATTCGTTCGCTTGGTTTATAGGTCCTAGTGAGACCTATAGACCCGATAGGATTTATGAAACACCCTAAAATCGGCATTGTCGGTATTGGTATGGTCGGCTCGCAACTTGAGCGCTATTTTCGTGAAATAAAAAAATTGCGCCGCGGACAAGATCTTTTTTTATACGACATTGATCCGAAAAAAGATTATTTTGATGATATCTCAAAAACGGAAATTATTTTTGTGTGCGTGCCGACGCCGCGCGGTCCGGACGGTGCCGCAAATCTCTCAGCGGTGGAAACGGTAATGGGAGAAATTGATAAGGGAAGTAAAGGCGAGCAGAGAAATAAAGTGATCGTGATTAAATCTACGGTGCCGCCCGGAACCACCGAGCAACTGCAGAAAAGGTTTTCTCGTCATCAATTAGTGTTTAATCCAGAATTTCTTACGGAGTCGCAGGCATGGGAAGATATGGTGCGGCCAGATCGACAAATTGTGGGCTACACGGCGGCCGATACAAAAGACGCAGCCGCCTCCGTATTGCGCCTGCTGCCTGACGCATTTTTCAAATCACCTGCATTGCATGGGTGTTATCAAGGATATTATTTGAGTGCCACGGAAGCCGAGATTGGAAAAGTCGCGGCGAATGTATTTGGCGCCACCAAAGTAACGTTCGGCAACATGCTTGCCGATTTTTGCGCAGTCACGGAACGCATGCTCAAAAGCAAAGGCATTGAGGCGCCGATTACGTATGACAATGTACGGCATGTGCTTGCCCACGACGGACGCATCGGACCAGCGTGGCTTGATGTGGAGCATGCAAACTACCGCGGCTTTGGCGGGTTTTGTTTTCCAAAAGATCTTGATGCGTTTATCGCGCAGAGCGAAACCCTTCTTACGCAGATTTTAAAAAAGAAAGACACGGAATCGCGCAATCTCGCCACTCTTCTGCAAAAGGGTTTGGCCGTCTTTAAAGCAGTCCGTTCCTACAACGAAGCTCTCTTAAAATCCCAAGGCCTCTCCGTGCGGCAGGTGAGTACCCATGACAAGGACATAAAACTGTGATGATTGCGCGCATGTCTTGACGCCATGGCGCTAAGGCGCTATACTGTCACCATTACTCCTGTTCTGATGAATATATCCCGCACGACTGCGGGATTTTGTTCAGAAAATTAATAAGCTAATAGCTATATCATGGATTTATCTACCGTCAAAAACGCATTAACCCAGCTTGCCGAGGAAAAAGGCCTTCCGCGAGACAAGATTGTCGAAAGCATCGAACTGGCGCTTGCGGCGGCATATAAACGCGACTACGGCGAACGCGGGCAGATTGTGCGCGCGCATTTTGATTTGGAAAGCGGCGCGGTTTCATTCGAGCAGGTAAAAATTGTCGTGGATGAACCAATGCTGAAAAAAGAAGATGAAGAAGAAGCGACGCCGGAAGCTTTAGCGGAAGCGGAGCCCAAAATAGTTTTTAATCCAGAGCGGCACATTATGATTGATGAGGCGCGCAAGATAAAATCCAACGTACAGCCAAAAGAAGAACTCATATTCCCTTTGGAGACAAAACAGGACTATGGCCGTATTGCGGCGCAAACCGCCAAGCAGGTCATTATTCAGCGTTTGCGCGAGGCAGAGCGTGAAGCCGTGTGGGAAGAATTTCAAAATCGTGAAGGCGAAGTAATCTCGGGCATTGTTCAGCGCGTGGAGGGGCGTCATGTTTATGTGGACGTGGGGCGGACGGTGGCTATTTTGCCCGTTGCCGAGCAGGTGTCGCACGAACGGTATCGTGTGGGAGAGCGTATCAAAGCATTGGTGGTGTTTACCGAAAAAAGTGCCAAGGGGACCGGTATTTTTCTTTCGCGCGCGCATCCGCGTTTTGTGATAAAATTATTTGAAATAGAAGTGCCGGAGATTGCGCAGGGCGCAGTAGAGATTGTGAATATCGCGCGTGAGGCAGGATCGCGTTCAAAGGTTGCCGTGCAATCAAACGCAGAAGGGGTGGATCCGGTGGGATCGTTGGTGGGCCAGAAGGGGGTACGCGTCAATACCGTCATCAGTGAGTTGGGCGGCGAGAAGATTGATGTGATCGAATGGTCCGACGACCCGGAAGTATTTATTACGAGCGCTCTTGCACCGGCAAAAATCGATCGGCTCACACTGGATCATGATCGTAAAATCGCAAACGTGATGGTAGATGCAAGCCAACTTTCCCTTGCGATCGGCAGAGGCGGGCAGAACGTGCGGCTCGCGGCAAAATTAACGGGCTGGAAAATAGAAGTAAGACCCTCGTCCTCATAAAAGATCATGTTTTATTTTTTTGTGATTATTGCGGTTGCCATTCTTGCGATTGCCTACGCGCTCTTTGAGCGCTGGCGCATTGGGCGCATGAGCGCGGGATCTGCCGCAATGCAGGAAATTGCGCATGCCATTGCCGAAGGATCTTTTGCTTATTTAAAACGCCAGTATATCGTGATTGCTCCGCTTGGTGTGTTGATTGCGGCTGTACTATGGATTGGCATTAGTTTTGAAACTGCGTTCGGATTTTTAATCGGCGCTATTGCTTCGCTCGGCGCCGGATTTCTTGGTATGCAAACCGCCGTGCTTGCCAATGTGCGCACCGCGCAAGCCGCGCACCATGGCATACGGCCCGCCTTTGCGGTGGCATTTCGCGGAGGCGCGGTCACCGGCTTTTTAGTGGTGGGTCTTGCCTTATTGGTCGTCACGGCCTTTTGGCTTTTGTTCGGCAGCATCAGCGGCATGATCGGCCTTGGTTTTGGCGGATCATTGGTGTCGGTATTTGCTCGCTTGGGTGGCGGCATTTATACCAAAGCGGCAGATGTAGGCGCGGATTTAGTAGGAAAGGTGGAGTCAGGAATCCCAGAAGACGACCCACGCAATCCAGCGGTGATTGCAGATAATGTGGGCGACAACGTAGGCGATGATGCGGGCATGGCCGCTGATCTTTTTGAAACCTATGTGGTAAGTCTCGTTGCCACACTTCTGGTGGGTGCCTCGGAAGATCAACCCACCTTGCTTCCTTTTTTGATAGCCGGCGTGGGACTCCTTGCATCGCTGATCGGTTCACGTGCATCGTGGATGGCCAGAGACGACGCGATTATGCCTGCGCTCTATCGCACCCTGATCGTGGCCGGTGTAGCAAGCGCAATCGGATATGGATTCATCGCGCGTTGGATATTTAAAGCAGAATGGCTTTTACCATTCTGTGCGCTCGCAATCGGTCTTTTGCTTACGGGCGCTATGATGGCGATTACCGAATATTACACTTCAAAACATCGGCGGCCGGTAAAAGCAATTGCCGAGGCCTCGCGCGGCGGGCACGGCACCAACGTGATCATGGGGCTTGCGATGGGTATGGAGGGAACTGCGCTTCCGGTGATCGCCATTATGGCGGCTATGCTTGGCGCCTATCTTCTTTTCGGGCTTTACGGCGTGGCGCTTGCGGCCCTAAGCATGCTTTCACTTGCCGGTATTATTATCACCATTGACGCGTTTGGTCCCATCACCGACAACGCGGGCGGCATTGCCGAGATGGCCGGACTTCCTGATCACGTGCGTGCTGCCACCGATCCGCTTGATGCGGTAGGCAACACCACGAAGGCGGTAACAAAAGGATACGCGATTGCTTCAGCCGCTCTTGCCGCGCTCGTACTCTTTTCTGCATACACAGAAGAATTAATCGCGCACGGCAAAATTGTTTTTTTTGAACTTTCTGATCCTTATGTGCTCACCGGGCTTTTTATCGGCGGCATGATTCCGTATCTTTTCGGATCGATGGCAATGCGCGCGGTAGGTAAAACAGCGTATGCGGTGGTAGAAGAAGTGCGCCGTCAATTCCGAGAAATCCCCGGCATTATGGAGCGAACGGCAAAACCGGATTATGCGCGCGCCGTGGATATTGTCACGCGTGCGGCGCTTAAAGAAATGATGGTGCCTGCGCTTCTTCCAATCGTGCTTACGCTGATCACGGCGTTCACTTTAGGGGCGGCCGCCTTGGGCGGGCTTTTAATAGGCGTGATCATTACCGGTCTTTTCGTAGCAATCTCCATGACCTCGGGGGGTGCGGCGTGGGACAATGCAAAAAAACTTATCGAGGAAGGCGGCAAAGGATCATTAGCACATCAGGCGGCCGTCACCGGAGATACCGTAGGCGACCCTTACAAAGACACCGCCGGCCCCGCCATCAATCCCATGATTAAAGTGGTGAATATTGTCGCTTTACTTATCGTCGAGTTTTTGGTTTAAAAGTAAAGATTTATATGAAAAAAGAACTGAGCAAAAATACACAAACAGTGCTTGATATCTTGCAAGACGAAGTGAATGGCGATGTGGCTTCAGCATTGGGAAAAATGGCGAGCGATTATTCGATGACATGGGTTGATGTGGGCTTAGACGACAACGAGCTTTTTCCTACGACTGGCAGCGATATTAAAAAAGAACTTGAAGATGCATATTCGATCAAGGGACGAGAATATGACATCAAAAATATCGCAGAGGGAGATGATGTGGTCATGATTGAGCTTGTGGAAAGTTATCCTGATCTAGAAACAAAAGAAATGTACCGCACACAACTCGTACTCGTACTTGAAATGAAAGACGGGAAAATAAAAACCGGCAGACATTATCTTGATCCACGGCTTTCGCGGAAGCATTTAACAAAAGAACAAGTAGAGCGGGTTTACAAAAATAACAAAGGATCAAAGTTGGTTATAAAATGATTTGTAGCATTTTCGACGATCGTCTATTTTGCTACAATTTGTCTTTTTGAAAAATCCGTGCTATCTTCCAACAACAATGGACGTGTCAATTACAAAACTTCCGCAGTCGGAGGTGGAGGTTTCTGGAGAAGTTTCAGTAGAAGAATTGGAGGCGGCTTTCAAGAAGGCGCTTGCCGAAGCGCAAGTTAATGCGGAGATGCCGGGGTTTCGCAAGGGGCAAGTGCCCGTTGATTTGGTATTGCGCGAAGTGGGAGAAGATTGGATCTTGCATCGGGCGGCGGAATTTGCGCTCGGTAAGGCATGGCCCGAAGCCATTGAAGCGCATCATCTCCAGGCGATTGGACTTCCTGATATACAGGTGCTCAAGCTCGCGCGCGGCAATCCATTGCTATGGAAAGCGCGCGTGGGAATTTTGCCAGAAATTGAGCTGCCGGATTACCGCGCGATCGCGCGCCGAATGCGCACGGAGTCGGTCTTACAATCTCGAAATAGTGATATATCGAGAAGTGATGAGTCAATAACAGATTTTCGAGATAGCGATATGTCCAATGAGGGGGGTACTGTGACAGAAAAAAATAATGTACCGGGGGCGTCAATTGGAGACAATAAGAAAAGCGAGACGAAAGAGGATCCTCAACGGGAAAAGGAAAAGCAACGTCTCGCGCTTCTTGAAAAGATTGCTTCTGAAACGAAATTGGAGATTCCGCCCGCGCTTGCCGAGGCGGAAAAAATAAAAATGATCGGTGAGCTGCGCGCGGGACTGGAAGGCATGGGGCTGAAATGGGAGGATTATCTTAACCATATCAAGAAGAATGAAAAGGAAATTGTGGAGGGCTTTGCGGCGGAGGCAGAAAAACGCGCTCGTTTTGGATTGGTTCTGCGCGAAATTGCCAAGCGCGAACATATTGATCCCACGCGCGAGGAAGTAGAAGCGCGAGTTCGTCAGATAGTGCCGTCTTATTCGTCTCAAGAGCAAAAAGCTCTTGACAAAGATCGGATCGCGGCGTATGCTTATGGCGTCCTTCGTAATGAAAAAGTCTTCGCATTATTAGAGAATCTAGAAGATAAAATTTAGAAAATAGAAAGTAGAAAATAGTATTTATGTTAGTCCCTACCGTCATAGAAAAATCTCCTTTTGGCGAGCGCGCCTACGATATTTATTCACGCTTACTCAAAGAGCGCATTGTCTTTTTAGGCGGGCCCATCAATGATCAGGTTGCCAATTTGGTCATTGCGCAACTTTTATTTTTACAATCAGAGGATTCTAAAAAAGATATCTTTTTGTATATCAATTCTCCGGGCGGGGCGGTATCCGCCACGCTTGCTGTCTATGATACCATCCAACACGTCAAGCCGGATGTGAGCACGATTTGTGTCGGCTTTGCAGCTTCAGGGGCGGCTATTCTTTTGGCGGCCGGCAAAAAAGGAAAACGCTTCGCGCTCCCCAATGCCGAAGTAATGATCCATCAGGTGCTCGGAGCCGCCGAAGGGCAGGCAAGTGAAATTGAAATTTCCGCGCGGCACATTCTTAATATCAAAGAACGGCTCAATAGCATTCTTTCAAAACATACCGGCCAAGCAGAAGAACAGATTGCCAAAGATACCGATCGCGATTTCTTTATGGATGTGGAAGCCGCAAAAAAATACGGCATTATTGACGAAGTGATTAAAACAAAGATTAGCAAATAAAAAAACCGGGCGTTTTTTTTACGCCCGGCGAGCTGCGTGACCGGCAAGCATAGTGGCGCAGAGTTTTGCGGCACGGGGGATATCGCATCGTTTTATTTCCGTGATATCAGCACCTATCACGGTTTTGCATTGAAAAATTTTTTTCAGGAGACAATTGGCATACCACCCGTCAAGGCCTTCTTGTTTTGCGCTCAAAGCAAGATAAACTTTCTCCGTTTTTATAGCATCGATCACTGCATACTGCGGCGGCCTTCGCCACGATTTTTGAAAAGAATCACGTATGCCGACTTGAACGAGCGGGACGCCGAATGTAGTGGTTTTAACGATTGTCCAGCCATACGAATAGAAACGCAACCGATTAAAACTTACATTGATATGCACTTTTGTGATTTCAGGTTCGTTTTCCTTGCATGCAAGGAAAACGCCGACGGAGACCGTTTGTTCACCGCCGAGCAGAAGAACCCACTTGTCTTGCGCAAGTTGCGCGCGATAATATTCCGCGACTGTCCGTACCGTTTCCGCAGGCGACAGGCGCGGAAGATCAAACGCGTTCCCTGGATCGCAATAGAACATTGATTCCATCATGGTAACGCTCCTTTGTTGTTCAAGGAAACTGATTTTATAGTAGCGGTTTCTCGTTTTTTTAATAGTATTGACATGATTATATAAATATGCTATCCTAATTTTTAGATTAACACACAGAAAGGAGGATTTTGACATGCTGGAAAAAGCAACCTTGGAGGAAATCACGAAACTCCGGCTTGCGCCGGGAGAGGAGGTAACGGTGCTTGCGGTCAGACATCTTGCGCCGGGCATGGTGGTGCGGGTAACTACCAAATCTCCGGGCAAGGAGTTCGGAAATTGCTATCTTTTTGAGATCACTGATCCCAAAACGTATCGCGCCCATGTAGTGCGGTGCGATCCACGCGGGCCTGACAGTTTGGGCTACCGGGGGGAGAAAGTTGTATCTATTTTCTTTCGGATCGGTGGTCAAATCCTACTTGGAGGCGCGGACGGCGTCTCTTTCACGTCAGCCGTGGTGGACATAACCATTTTACCGAAGGAGGTGTTGAAATGAGAAAAATAGTCAGTTTGATTTTTGTTGCCTTCATCACTTTTTCTTCATTAATCGCAAATGCTGCGGTTATGTCCGGCGTCGTGGTCAACGCCAACACGAATCTTCCAGTCCCGTGGGCTTATGTACAACTACACAGGTATAACCCGGAAACGGGCTATCTGGAGTTCGTGATGAACGGCACTACGGCCGAGGATGGGAGTTTCTTTTTTAACGCAGAAAAAGAAGGGAATTATCTCCTTGAAGTTTCTGCCGATTCCTATCTCTTGTCCCGCGTATACACTAGACTTGCCCCTAAATAGTATCTATGAGAAGATGCATCCATTAGCAATAA
>CAYHZD010000017.1:0-12481 GCA_964361035.1 uncultured Candidatus Saccharibacteria bacterium | reverse complement strand
AACCAAAAAGCCCCCGAGCGAAGTCGCGTTTGACGCGACGGATCAAGGGGCTTTTTTGGTTCAAATGATACCGCGCGGTATCATTGGTTATCGCTGAATAAGAATGGTTGCCGTGCTACCTGCAGGTTCAACTTCGCATGATGCAACTGTTATCGTACCACTTGTATTTCTTATGATATAATAACCAGTTCTTACCGCATCCCAATTTATCCCGCTATCATTCCCAATTGGCGCTTGAGGGTTCGCAGCGATATAGGAGGTTATCGCACTCACTCCTCCTGTATCTGAATCAAGATCGTACCCGTTGGCACCTATAGCAACTGCGCAGTCGGCCGGGCTCGCAGTCGTGCATGCAACGCCTACGCATGACCCAATCATAAAGGGTGTGTCAGCAAGCAAACCCCCAAAAGTCGTCATATAAGCACCGCCATCATCAACTTGTTTTGTTTTAATGGCCGAGGCAACAGCAGAAAGATCAGACCAGCGACGGGCATTTCTTGAATCTTCCAATCGTTTCCCCGGATTTAATGCTACGAACGCAACGGCGGCGATAATGCCGAGAATCGCAACCGCGATCAGTAATTCAATTAATGTAAAACCTCTATTAGGTTGTAGCTTGTAGCTTTTTAACTTTTTAAACATAATTTTATTTTTTACTTCACTATCGACCTTTCTTTCATAAATAATAACTTATTCTCCCGAAGGGCTCTTTTTAGTTGCATAGCGCGACGCTATCCAACCTTCCTGCCCCTCTCCTAATTCTATTTTATACCATTCCGGCTCTTCTGCAAGCAAGGGGTATGATTCACCCGGATAAATCTTTTTCAAAATCGTATCATTGGTGGAAGGCCCTTCACGCACATTGAGCCAACCGGTAGGCGTTTCTGCAATAATCACGAAAATTTCTTTTTTGATGCTTGGCTCACTTCCTCCCCCTCCTGCGTCTCCTTTTGAAATTGTTTCACTTGAAGTCGCCGCTTCTCCCGACTGATTTCCCTCAAAAGCGCCGTCTGGCGGCGGCAATTGCTTGCGCAATTCGGGGCGAATCAATAATTCAGAGACCGAAGGAATGGTTTTGCTCTCCCGCCAATCCCGATAGCGATCCGCTCCCAAGATCAACATAATACCCGCCAGCAGCACACCGAGCAAGACGCGTTTTTGAAATTGAAGTTTTTTAATTTGCTCAAGCTCAAAGGGAGTGGCAAAAGAAATCTCATCGCTTTTTTCTTCGCCGACTTTTTTTGCTTCGGCGGAAAGAGACAATCCGGCATTGGGAATTTTTTTTCTCCCAAGCAGCGAGCCTAGAGACGATTCTTTTTTTAAGCCCACATAGGGATCATATTTATCCTGCGGCCGATCGAATCCGCGCAGAGCCAGCCCGATTGCTTCTATATATTCAAGCAGACTTTTTTTCTTAAGGAAAAGAGGATCGCCCACCCGCACCTGCTGCGTAATCTGTTCCTTCAAATATCCTTCCAATCCCTTCAATTTGCTTGTCCCTCCCATGAGCACCACTCCTTCAATTTCTTTGCCGGCTTTTTGTTTGTAATAATCAATCGTTTGCTTGATTGCTCCCACAATCGGCTGAAGCGTTTTGACAATAATAAAAAAGATGCGCTCTCCTTGCCGCGAAAGGCCGATTTGCACTTTCTGATCTTCCGCTTCTGACAAGGAGACACCAAGCTCTTTGGCAATTTCGTTGGTAATTGATTCTCCCGCATAGGGAACCGAATAAGAAGAACGTAATCCCTTTTTATCAAAAATTGCGATGTTCGTGCTCAACGCGCCGATATCAACCACACAGGTGGGAACCGCAGGCCGCTCCATGAAAAGCCCGCGGGCGATCGCAAGCGTTTCGGCGTCAAAATGAGAAACCGTAATACCCGCACCTTCAAAAAATTGCTGCCACTCTTGCAATACCTTTTTGCTGGTCGCCACCAAAAGAATTTCAACGCCGGAGCGCGTCTCGGCAAGCGCCGTGTAAGAAAAAAGAAGATCGTCGGCTTCCAAAGGAACAGAGGTTTCCGCCTCTTTGCGCACCAGTTTGTCGCGATCTTCTTTGTTGTGGACCGGAAGATCAAAAATTTGTATGTAGAGCTGGCTTTCGGGAATGCCGAACACCACTGTTTTGTTTTCAATCGGCTTGGGCCTTGATTGAGCAAAAAGCGCGGCAAGGGCATCGGAGAGGCGTTTGCCATTTTTAATGCGGCCGCGCTCCACAATGCCTTCGGGAAGAGCTATTCTTCCGGCGCTTGTCACGTTATATTCTCCTTCCGCAGAGCCCGTTTCCAATTCAATGATTTCGATAGAACGATCGGCGATGTCAAGCCCCACCGCAGAATTTTTTTTTAAAATATCGGAAATATACATATCTTAGCTTTTTAGAAATTAGCTTATTAGCTTTTTAGACATATTATTTTTATATTATCACGTTCTTATTTCGTCATGCAACTATCGCGGCACCTCTTCCCATCGGGTAATGGTAATTTCATTCAGCTGCGCGCCGGCAAGAGTTGCATTGATCCGGATAAGTTTAGTATATATGCCTCTGGTCCCTCTGACAATAAATCGGCGCGTGTTAACTCCGTCCATATCAGTAATCCGAAATTCGCAGCTGGCAGTGGTATCATTAAAAAGATCAAAAGTGGTGCTTGCCGCATTTAATTGATAGCTATTATTGATACGAATACGCCGCATAAGCTCCTCGGCGCATCCGTCAGCCACGGAAAACGCTTCGGAGCCCTTCTGCGACGTATAGCCCAAGTCCAGCTCACCCAAGCCAAGAAGCGAGCTATTTAAAGCGATAATAAGAGCGGCCGCGCCGATGATGATGACAGCGAGGAGAGCGGCGAAGCCAGCTTGGAGGTTGCAGCTTCTTAGGTTGTGGGTTGTAGGTGGTAGCTTTTTAGACATAAGTTTAGGTGGTAGGTTGTAGGTGGTAGCTTTTTAGGTTGTGGGGTTATACACTCTTTACTAATCAGCTAAGAAGCTAAAGCCTACAACCTCATTCATTGCCGTACTGACACTGTGGTCTGAAACGCCTTTGAGTACGAATAATGAACATTGCTTCCGGGGTTGTTGTATTGCATGGTCATCTGGATCCGAATATTTTCGCGCGGTACCCCGGCGGGAGTTAAATTGGTAAATACCAAATTAGTAACCGATACTTCATTGCTCGTAAGCTCCACCGCGCCTGCGCTCCCTTCTTTAATCCGTAATCTGCCGTCATTTGCGGTAAGATCAAGGATGGTAGGATTTTTTGTCGCATCTGCCATGATCAATGATAATACACCGGGATCGACACCAAACGTAGAAGCACCGATATTTACGCCGGTTGCCGCTTGAATGCGCTGACTCATCGTTTCGAGTGCGGCTCTTGCATTGGCATGAACTTCTTGGGCCACATAGGTTTTGGTGCGGGTATTGGTGATGGAGATTGTGTAGGAGGTAAAAGATACGGCAATAACAGAAATGATGGCAAGGTAAACGATGAGCTCGAGAAGAGTGAAGCCCGTACGAGGTGGTAGGTTGTAGGTTGTAGGTGGTAGGTTGTAGGTTCTTAGCTTTTTAGGCATAAGTTTAGGTTGTAGGTTTTTAGCTTTTTAGACCGTTGGTCATTTTGTTGAGCATACGCATGACTTCATCAAGTAATGTATCGACTTTTTTGAAATCGAAATGTTGACCCAATGATAAACGTTTTGTAATTTCTATCTGTGTTTCAAGTTCTGAGCCAGAACCATAAGCGATAAGCAAAAATTGCCGGTAATCTTTCCTTGTGCCGCGTCGTCTTCCTTCCGCGATGTTTGAAGGAATGGAAACTGCGCATCGCCTCATTTGAGCAGTTAATCCATATGTCTCTGATTTGGGAAATAATTCCGTCAATTCGTAGATCGCAACAACAAGCTCCATTGCTTTTTGCCATGCGATCAGATCTTTATAACTTTGTATTTCCACAATATTATTTATTTTCCTAAAAAGCTACAACCTAAAGCCTACAACCTAACAATCATTGGTAATTAATCCTCACCCAATTCAAAATGGGCGTGGCGGTGCTGTCGCCGTCAAAATCGGCGCAATATTGGAACCACGTATGGGTGTTGTGAATGGTGGGAATACGAGTGCCGGAGGGAATGGTATAAAAACTCGTGCCTGACGGGCATATTGTTGTCCCGCATGTTCCGTCCGGTCCGCACCATAAGGCGGTGGAAAGGCCTGCCTGCGTAGCAGCGCTCCTAATCCGTAATTTGATATCGCAGGGCGGTGATCCGGTGCAGGGGCCGCTTACTGTTTCGTTCCATTCAAGCACATTCAAGGCGCGAATCGCGGGCACACTGAACTGCGGCGATTGATAGGTGCCGTCGGTTGCGTATTGAGTATTTACGGCGATTTCGGGAGCCGCATCATGAGTAATGGAAGTGCTATCGCTATTCTTCACCACCCGCAAGCAATACGTCCGGTTGGAAGGCGCGGAAAAATCAACCAACGCAAAATCCCATTTTCCGTCTTGTCCCGCGCCGATTGCGACGGGATTGGTAAATGTATCAATAGTGCCGGGAGGATCAGCGTCTGAATCGTTATAAGTTTGATTTATGATAACATCAGTTCCATGAGTCGGATCGTTCACGTTTGCCGTAAACACGCTGTCATCAACCACCGATGCATTATTAGTGTAAGCAATAAGAGAATTATTGGAAACAGGTGTCCATGTCTCTCCAACCCAGCCCGGCGGATCACATGTTCCTGACCGCTCGGCAAATTGAAGCCGGTATGTTTCGGCATTAATACCAATAGCACTTGGCGCGTGAACCAAAAACCGCATACGGAATGGGAGGCCGTTAGTAGCAAGAGTTGCCGGAGAACCGGTAATCTGGGCTCCCACATCCGGCGTGCCCGGATCCTGAAAAAAACGAAATGCCGAGAGTGACGGTCCCGCCGGTGCTCCCTGCCATGTTACGCGCCAGTCATCAAGAGAAGGCGAAGCGGTTGCGCCTGAGGTTGCGCTTAATGTTGCTTCAAGACATATGCGATTATGAATGCCTGTTGCAAGGAGACCCGAAAGGGATAAAGGGCTTTGAGTTGACTGGAATCCTGCCACATTACCCGCTAATTGCGCTTCTTCAACCAGCGGCGATGCGGCGTTGCATACTCCCGCACTCTCATAACGCACCCGCATCACCACGTCGGTATTGGCAGGTTCAGTTGTTGTCCAGATTAATTGTCCAAAACTTGTCTGCCCGGGCACCCAGTCAAAATCAATTATTGTTGAACGTATGGTCCCAAAATTTGAACGGATATTGGTAGTTCCGAGCTGTACAGGGAAAGTCCCGCTAACAGTGCCTCCGCTTGCCGTCACATCCCCGGAAGTACTAATTTCGATTGCGAAGTCATCCCCTCCAATGATTTGATCGCCTATATCAAGCCTTACCCAGACGCAAATCTGATTAGTGCCAAGGCTAATCGGGTTAGTCGCATTGATAGTAGATTTATTACTCGGCGAGCTAAAACCTACACCGGGAGTATTGAATGGCGTTGCATCAATGGGGATAGCGGAAGAACAAATCGTTTCTTGTTTAAAAAAGAGGCGCACATCGCTAAAGTGTATATTTGCGCCAAAGAGTGGATTTGTTTCGGTAATAATAATCTGAGTAATTGTTGCCGGACCGGGTTGAGAGCCGATAAACGTAAAAGCGCCTATCAGCGCATCGTTTGCGCCCTCTATCACATTTGCGGGTTGAGCTAAACCCAATCCTACTGTAATGGTATTAGAGGGCGCTCGATTCCAGGTAAAATAAATGGGATCCATATAATCAACAGAAACAGCCGCGTCATGAAGCGACTGAGTGGGCGTCGTCCAAGAAGAACCATTCCAAAGAAAAGACCGCGCGTCATTTAGTAAACTTGTCCCCGTGAGCATAATCTGGGCGGTGTCATCTGGGTTGGAATCAAGATGAACAACCTCTACATCATCAGAAAAGAGATTAGCAGTGGTTCCCGTAAGTTCAATATCTGTAAGAGCTGTGGTACCATCGTTCGTCCTCCACCCATTAACATCTAAATCAAAAAAGAAATAATCTATACTTAACGCATTCGCATCAATATATATAAAAAGGAAACGATTCCCTACTTGCTCAAAGGCAGTTTCAACGGTGCGTGATCGAATAGTTGTTGAAGGAAGTTCTGCGATAGAATCTTCCCAAGTGGCTTGAGCTGAAGGAACTCCTAACCACTGCGTTCCATCCCACATTTGCGCAGTTACATCGGCTCCGGCATCAATTAATATCATGGCAATATAATTATTACCGCTCCCGGAAGTGAGTTTAAGTTGGTGTACTACTGCTGCCGGGGTCAAGCAACCTGGTCCTGTTCCTGTATTCGTGCAAGTTGATCCAGCCGTTCCATTTGTCCAAACACCGCCGCTAAAGGTCCAAAAATTAAGGGCAGTTCCAGTGCCATACATTACGAGTGCGTCTCCGGAAACTCCTTCCCAAGCAATATCAAATCCGTCTGAAGTATTTATGGTGCCCGCAGTAGTAAGCAATTGCCCATTAACCCAACTTGTTCCGTCCCAGCGAAGCGCGTAGATATCGAGATTAGAATCCTGAATGACCAGCATAATCTCATCCGAACCCGATCGCGGCTCAAGTTTAATCCAATTCGAAGTATTATTGACGCCGGTAGGAATTGAGAGCAGGGTCTCGCCCGACCATACGGTGCCGTTCCAGGTTCGAAAGCCGACGGTCTGATTGGCGGTGGTGCTGGTTTCGTAAATTACAATCGCATCACCGGAATTCTGCTCATACGCAATATCAAAGCCACGGTAGGCATCATTAGTCGTACCCACATTTCCATAATTTCCTCCGGCCGGTGCTCCGGTGCCATATGACCAGCTCGTTCCGTTCCAAACTTGAAAGTTGATGTTACCATTAGATGCCAATGTCCCCATTATTTTTTCGTCTCGCGCCGGAGATTCCTTCACCACAACATATTGAATAGTAGCATTCCCTACGAGCGCAGAACTTTCCGCTCCGAAATTTGTGCCATCCCAGTTTCTATATCGCGAAGTAGTAAGTGTTCCTTCTCCGTATACCACCATGCCGTTATTATTTGCCGCATGTGCATCTTTCACTTCAGGCGTAAATACCGGATCACGCCAAATTTGCGGCCAACCCGAGAAGAGCCAGGTGAGGATAAGAAGGAAGACGAGAAAGCTTCTTAGCTTCTTAGGTTGTAGGTTGTAGTTTTTTAACTTTTTAGCAAACATGGTTCTAAATTCCAAATTCTAAATTCTAAATTCTCGCGCATTACCACCCCCTCAACCTTACTCCACCCGGCGGCAATGCTTCCGTATTTGAAAGTGTATTCGCCGGTACGCTTAATGGGGTGGTAAACTGATCGCTCGTGGTTTGCAGCCATTCATCAAGAGTAAGCGCGGTGGTAATGGTAAAGGAGCGCGGCGCGGAATAAGACGACCATGTGTTTGATCCTGCAGGATCGCGCGCGCGCACATGCCACCAGTACGTGGTGCCGTTTACAAAGATATCGTTTCCTACTCCTGTGGGAGTATACGTTACGTTTGCGCCGGATGTGAATGTTGCTTGGGTAAATCCGTTATCAGCAAGAGCAAAACTTGCCGAGTTTTTTGTTATGGGATCCGGAGTCGGAGCAAAAGCAACATCAGTATCCCATTGGATTTCGTACTCTATGGGATTTAATTCTGTATCCGTGCTTGCAAATGGTCCTATATTCGGCGTGGTATCATTAGTGTTTAGATTTGCAAACGTAAATGGCGGCGTTTCGGCAAGGGTGGGAGTGGTGGGGGCGCTATTGCCGGTTTCCTCTGCGCCTACGGTGTAGAAATCTCCGGTGCAAGGAGCAAGAGCGCCGGGACCCGGACATCTGATGGTGTTATAGGTTGTTGCGATCCATCCTGCCGTTCGATAATTGTTAGATATACGTACTTCATCAACAATACCGATGTGGGATTGCGGAGGAAAAGCGGGATCGGAACCTATATAAAGCGGGCTCACAGACCCTGTGTCAACAACTATATCGATTCCGGTGCCGGTATTGGTGCCATTTACATAAAAATTTGTCTGCGTGGTGCAAATAAGATAGGTCCATGCGTTAGCAGTGAGATCAACACTACTGCCGGCGACGCCGGGATCGCCTTCACCGTAACAGCTCGGGTTATTATTGCTACCTCCGTTAGCGGTAATCAGCGCATAATCCCAATCAAGATTTGTATCATCATTTCGAGTAAGTACGGCCTGCCATGTGCCAGCAGGCTGATTTGGACCATTTACCCATGCCTCAAGGGTGAATACAGCGCCAGGGGTACTCCCCCACTTTGATGAATTCGGAAATCTTACGATTTGCGTATTGGCAGTAAAATTATCCGCTCCGCCCGCTATCCCTGTGGCAGTTCCTTGCGCACCCACAGTAATAAGATTTGAATTTACCGGACTCGCGGAGGAATCCATATGCGCGCCTGTGGTTTCATTCAAATGCCAGACTCCCACGTAATTTGCGTCCCAGACGCCGGTTATCGCTGGTGAGCCGCTTGTCACATTTCCTTGAAATGTAGTTACACTACTATTGCCATAGTAGATAAAAATATCTTTATTTGTTGATGCCACAATAGCGGGAACTCGCACCCACATGGCAATACGGCCGTTTGTCCGATCATATACCTCAACCTGATGAGCGAGCTGCGTGGTGCCATCCGAATCAGTAAACACAATGTCGTCGCCTTGCAAATCAGTAACCCTTCCCGGTGAGGGCTCGCCAGTATGTTTTAATGCGGGATCAGTATAAGAAATGAGGATAGGAAACTGAGAAAGACCTGCGGGGAGACGAGGACCTTGAAGGGTAATTCTTTTGCGAAAGCCATATCCGTTATCAAAACCGACCGCGTGGGTTTCTTTATTATAAAATAGCCATGCCAATGCCAATAGAAAAATAAGGACGAAAGGGAAATATTTTTTAATGGAATGTTCTTTTTTCATAATCTAAATTCCAAATTCTAAATTCCAGATTCTGAATGCAGGTTACTGCGGCGAGAGCGTAACCGAGCCATTGCCGTCTCCTCCCGTTACCGCAGCATTCTCTTGTGTGCTGGTAAATACGGAGCCGGCTGCGTTGAAATTTGCCGTAGTATTTTCAAACTGATCCTTGCTGTCCCAATTACTCACATAAGCGACTTTTTGCACCGTATTGGCCTGACCGCCTCTCGTGGTCCAG
Source organism: uncultured Candidatus Saccharibacteria bacterium (assembly GCA_964361035.1). Lineage (GTDB taxonomy): Bacteria > Patescibacteriota > Minisyncoccia > Ryanbacterales > CAYHZD01 > CAYHZD01. Next base: position 3,241 of record CAYHZD010000017.1, on the reverse strand, counting down.
GTAACGGCTACGGTTGCGCGTTTTTCGTGGACATCGGTGTAGCATGTTGCTCCGCAGGTGGCGCAATCAACAATATTTTGCGAGGTATTATCGCGGCAAACATTATTGAATGTGATGGTGCGCGCAAATTTTGCATTCGTGCCAAGGCCGGTATCCGATCCTGGCCCGTTCCATGTCCACTGCCCGCCGCTTGGAAGTATACGTTGGGCTATTCCGTCGGCAAACGTATTTTCATTCCACGCCCGATCCCGTATTGATTTTACCGCCTCTATCCCTTCCTGCGCCAGCGCCTCGGCTTCGGTCTGCTCGCCCCCTTGCTCCAAGCCCCGAAATCCGCCCACGGACATAGAAATAAGCACGCCGGCGATCGCGGCAAAAATCGCCATCGCAAGGATGACTTCGAGGAGAGACTGACCCTCCTCACACGGATTCCACGGATTGCAACGGATTTTACGGAAATTGGAATAATTTTTATAATTCATTATTCCCATTATATACCATTTCATTTGAGATGCAAAAATCCGTCTTATCCGTTGCAATCCCTGCCTTGCCGGCAGGCAGGCGTGGTATCCGCGTTTTTTTAATACGTTACAAATCTATGCGCCTCTGCTCATCGCGCAAAAACATGAGCGTCTCCTGTTTTAAAATTTTACGGATGCGGGAAAACTGCTTGTAGGGCAAAAGAACGTTCAAATCTTGGGTTATAATCTCTTCGGTGATGTGCTTTTCAATAAATGTAACAAGATCGGCGAAAAACTGCTTAACATCTTTTCCGGTACGCTCACGTATCACCCCCTCGTTGTAACGATATCCCTTCATAAAAAAATGGTGAATGTCGTAGAGATCTCGCCCCGCAATCGCTTCGTTATGCAGATAGCGATCCATGAGCGCAACGAGTTTATTTGCCGTCATCGTCTCAATAGTCTGACAAGTGATAATGCGGTCAATCTCGTGAAATCGCTTTGGTTCATATATATTTGCCTTGGGCGGCAGAACGGAAACATCAATTTTTATGGTATTTCGCTCACCTTCCGGCGCCTCATATTTCAAAAAATACTGTGGTACCACCTTACTCTGATCGTGGATGGCAAGCCCGAGATCACGAAATGCTATTTCAAGATATATATGCGTCTCTGCAAGCGATGATCGTTCTCCTCCATAATCAAAATCAAGATCAATGGAAAAACGATCAAGGTAACCGAGCATGGCCGCGCATGTACCGCCTTTAAAATAGAGAACCTGGGCAAGAGCGGCGTCTTCATAGATACGCGCGAGAACGCGATAGAGCCATGCCTTATGCGCCACGTCTTTTGGTTTGGGCAAAATAAGATCAGCCATAGCGTTTGTGAGTTAATGGATACTCTATCTCTTTTTGTAGGGCGCGGACTTTCCCCCAATCAATGTGTTTTTCCAAATCAAAATACGCGTGTTTGTTGAAGTAAAGCAAGTCAGCAATCGCGCGCTCCGCGGTTGCTTTACGCACGCCATCTCCTGCGGTCATAATGCCTATTGGTTGATATAAAAATTTATCAGGAAGTTTGCGTGAATAATAGAGATTATCAACGATAGTAAAATGCTTCGTTTGATTACTTATCAGTGTAATCGTTGCAAGCTCTTGCTGTACGATTCCCTGCTCTCGCAAGATGGTCTCCATGCTCACATACGCATAACCATGGAGCGCCTTGATACCAAGGAGGAATGGATTAATCTCTTTCGGATCTTTGATGGCATAAAAACCCTTATGAATACGAAACAATAACCCTTGCTCTCGGTATCGCTTGATCGTGGTGTAGAGAGTATTCTTATTGGTAATGTGCCATAAATTTGCGAGATCATCGGTATGAAAAACAATCTCGCCCAGCCTCGCAAGCTCAGCAAAACGGTTTAACCTTTGAATTTTTACCCTTTTTGTCATAAATTAACCTGTACTTATATGTACAGAATAACAAACGTTATTGAAATGTCAATGGGCATGGGTAATATGCACAGGTGTGGGGATATAATCCGCACAATCCACGTGCGGAGCTCAAAACGGAAACCTGATCTGGCTGCAGTCTTAATTTTGTTCTGAAAGAAAATAATTCTCAACCGCAAATCGGTATTGCTCAAGAAAAAGATCTTTAAAGAATCGCATACTGTGCTGTTCGTAAAAAAGAATAAGAGCTTTTTTGTAATCGGATTCATTTACACTGCGAAATGAAAGCGGGCAGGCATCGTAAGCTATCAAAATCGCATTGCCAAGAAGCCGAGCAGTGCGTTTATTGCCATCCGCAAATGGCTGGAGATACGAGATGAAAATAATCATAAGGAGGGCTTTCGAAAAGGGTTCGCTTAACGTATTAATATGGTGGAGAGTTTCTTCGAGATTCTCTCGTATCTGATATTCATTGTCAGGCGGTCGGTAGCGAGTGCCGACAATACCCACCGGATGTTTACGAAGACCTTTTGCGATGCTTAAATCTTTAACCGCAAGGTCGTGGATGGTTTCGATATCAACGCGGCTGACTGTTTTGTATTTGTGTTTCTGATTCCAGACATACTCCAGCGCTTTTTTGTGATTGAGAATCATAATCGCTTCCTCACGCGCGTGCCCTTTGGCCTCTTGATGTTCTTTGATAAGAAACTCGGTATCAAGCAGTGAATAGGTGTTCCCTTCGATACGAGATGACTTCCAAGAAAAATCAATGGTGAGGCGCTCAATTTCTTTTTTAAGGATATCGGGTGGTAAGCGGGCAATGTGCGCGCGATAAGCCGCGGTTTGTTCGTCAAAAACATGTAACTCATCATCGCTCCATAAGGATGAGATGTTTTTAATAAGACCGTGCTCAAATGTTTCGTAAATGGGCGCGCGCTCATCAGGGCCTTTTTTAAAATACTCATCCGGATCAATAAAGCGAAGGGCAGAGTTTAGAAGATATTCGCGGTATTGTGTTCCTCTTCCTTTTCCTTCGCGGGCAATAATCTTTGATTTTTCCAAAAAAGAAAGATCGCGCGCTATGGTCGCGCGGGATACCTCTTTAAGCTGGCCAACAATATCTTTATTACTCGCCGATCCTTTTGTTTTAATGATTTCAAGAATAGCAAGCTGTCTTTTTGAAAATTGAGGCATATAACAATTATCTCACATGGATATATCAAATTGTATCAAAATGAGACAATTGATGCAATAAGACTTCGCGCAAGCCGCGTTTACCCCCACACCTATACGTAGGTGTGGGGGTGTAATCCGTTCTATCCGCGT
>CAYHZD010000016.1:6894-12703 GCA_964361035.1 uncultured Candidatus Saccharibacteria bacterium | reverse complement strand
ATTATACACTATGCATGTGTTTTAGGGGAATTTGGGCATTTCGTTATTCAAAGTATATTACTTAATAGGTATCCGTTGAGATGGTCTCTCCTCATCCCATCTCGACTCTCTGACGTCATCCCTCGATTTCTCTCTCCTCGTTTTACTCTCTCCTCTATTTGAAGATTTTCCCGAAGAGAATGATGGAGATGTGTCGGGAAACATATCTTCATCATTCTTCCCGCGAAATACCGCCTGATTCCAACTTACTGCCTATAGTATACACTACTCTGTCTTATCTGTCAATCCCTTTTATGCCACCTTTCTGCCAATCCTATCTTACTTTAATAGTATAGCATATCTAATAAACTATGTCAATACCCACAAAACTACATTCAACTCTGAAGTGCAACACCGGTTAATTCATAGAATACCTGATAAGGTGTCTTCCAGCCAAGACGTTTCCTTGGTCTGGTGTTGAGGAGATACTCGACTCGTTGTATCTCCTCGTCGGTAATAATGCGGAAATCAGTTTTCTTGGGAAAAAATCGTCTAATAAGCCCGTTGACATTCTCATTCGATCCTCGTTCCCATGCATGGTAGGCGTGAGCAAAAAAACAACGGATACCAAGCTTTCGTTCTAACACTTCATATCCCATGTTCTCTGAGCCTCGATCTCTCGTGAGTGTTTTTCTGGTCTGTGGTGGTAGAGATACGAACTGATTGAGGGTGATACGATTCGCTTCTGCCATAGTACGATGATGCGCCTTGGCGATGAATACAATACCAGTCACTCGTTCGTTTGCGGTGCGCAGGCGTACGGGACAGAAGGGTGAAAAGATAATTGAATCATCTTCCCAGTGACCAACTGTTTGACGTGCGGCAACTTCCTCTGGTCGTTGATCAATCGAAGGCAATGGCCCTTTTTCAATACGATATGACTTTCTGAGGCCTTTTTTCATCCGTCGCTTTCGTCGCCATGACAGATACGGGCGTAAATCCTCGCAACCCGGCTTTACCCAACCACAACCTCCACGGTGGACTTGCGTGTAAACGTATTGATAGATTGCTTCGTGAGAAATGCTCGCGCCCACCGCAGCCTTGGACAGAGCCGCAATTTGTTCTGGTGACCAGCCGATCTTGAGATGACCCACGACATACTCACGGAGCGTATCATTTTTGAGGCGCGCTTCTCTGCCACGGCTCGTTCGTTTCCATAACGCTCGTTCGTGAGCTAAACGTGGCGTGTATTGTTTACGTTCCGGCGGATAGTTTCTTCTCAGTTCTCTTGAAACCGATGAAGGGCTTCGACCGATTGCTGCGGCAATAGTGCGGATTGAGGATTTTTGCCACAGCATTTCTTGGATCTTTTCTCGTTCCTCAACCGTAAAATGTTGATATTTCATACACTTCTATTGTACTAGAAGTGTTGCACTTACTTGTTGAAGCTAGTAAAAACCCCTAAAAAATAAGGGGTTTTTACACAAAATTGCGACGTGAGCCAATTTCCTTTAGTCCCTAATCAGATGGCATTTCTTGTATTTTTTACCTGATCCACAAGGGCAAGGATCGTTGCGACCGATCTTGCCGGGAGTAATTTTTAATGCCGCCTGCCCGGCGGCGGGCAAGCTTTTGCTTTCAGCCTCCAGCCGCATTGACGCTCCAGGTGCGTCAATTTTTCCAGGTGCGTCAATTTTTTGTTGGGCAATAGACCGCAACAAATTGGTGACAAACAGCTGGTCTTTGTGCTGGTTGAATTCTTTAAAAAGCTTGAGGGCTTCGTTTTTGTATTCGACGAGCGGATCGCGCTGGCCGTATGCGCGCAGGCGCACCGAGTTGCGCAAATTATCCAGCATCTCCAGATGATCCATCCAAAGCATATCAATGATCTGTAACCACAGACGGCGCGCTGCCTGCGCGAACGGTTCGCTCCCCATTTCCCGCTCTTTTTCTTTTATGATTTTAAGGAGGTGAGTTTCTGTTTCTTCAGAAATTTTGTTGCGTATATCAGTAACGCTGCTCATTTCTTTGCTTAATGTTTTAATGCGTTCTTGCGCCGGAAACGATACGCTGAGCGCCGCAAGACTTTCTTCAATTTCCTTGCTATTCCACGAATCAAGAGAATCGCCGGCGGTATGAAAAGCGATCAGCGGCCTCAATGCGTTCTGCAGAGTTGCTTCAACGCGTTCCGGTATTTTTTCTAAAGCGGCGTGCAACAACTCGCGGCGCTCGCGGTATACCGCCTCACGCTGTTTATTGACCACGTCGTCATATTCAAGCAAATGTTTGCGCGCGTCAAAATGAAACCCCTCTACCTTTGCCTGTGCTTGCTCAATGGCGCGCGAGATCATCCGATGCTCAATGGGTTCGTCTTCCGGAATGCCAAAGGTGCCCATTAAACTTTTGATACGATCCGGCGCAAAAATGCGCATTAAATCGTCTTCGAGCGAGATAAAAAATTGCGACTCTCCCGAATCGCCTTGCCGGCCGGAGCGGCCCCTCAACTGATTATCAATGCGCCGCGCCTCATGGCGCTCGGTGCCAAGCACGAAAAGCCCCCCCAATTCTTTTACTTTCTCCTGCTCTTCTTCCCATTTTTTATATTCTCCTTCGGCTGAAAGCTCACTTGACGGATATCCACCAAGTATAATGTCCACGCCACGGCCGGCCATATTCGTGGCAATCGTCACCGCGCCCGGTTTTCCCGCTTGCGCAATAATTTCTGCCTCACGTTCATGATTTTTTGCGTTGAGCACTTGATGCGGTACCCCTTCACGCTTGAGCATGAGCGAAAGGAGTTCATTTTTCTCAATAGACACCGTGCCCACCAAAACCGGCTGGCCTTTTTGATGCCGATTGTTAATTTCGCGCGCCACTGCCTGAAATTTTCCCTTCTCGGATTGATAAATCCGATCCGGCATATCCTGCCGAATAAGCGGCTTGTGGGTGGGGATGGAAACGGCGTCAATATGATAAACCGTGTGAAATTCTTCGGCGCTTGTCTGTGCCGTGCCTGTCATGCCGGAGAGTTTTTCGTACAGACGAAAATAATTTTGAAACGTCACGCTTGCCAGCGTGCGCGACTCGCGCTGGACTGCCACCCCCTCTTTTGCTTCCACGGCTTGATGCAAGCCATCGGACCAGCGGCGGCCCGGCATCAAGCGCCCGGTAAATTCATCCACAATAATGACTTCTCCTCCGCCATTCGGAGCGGATTTTATCACATAGTCGCGATCGCGCTTAAAAAGAGTGGAAGCCCGCAATGCCTGCTCCAGATGATGCACATAGCGCATGCCTTTTTCGGTGTATATATCATGGACACCGAGTAATTGTTCTACGCGCTCAATGCCCTCTTCCGTGAGGGTGGCGGCTTTTAATTTTTCATCGATATTGTAATGCTTGTTTTCTTGAAGCTGGGGTATCAAACGACTGAAGAGCCGATAGAGATCGCCGGATTCTTCATCCGGGGCAGAGATGATGAGCGGCGTGCGCGCCTCGTCAATCAAGATGGAATCAACCTCGTCAACAATGGCAAAATAATGCTCGCGCTGACGCACTTCTTGCGGATTTTGTACGAGATTGTCGCGCAGATAATCAAATCCGTACTCATTATTGGTGCCATACGTAATATCAGCCGCATACGCTTCCTGCCGCGTACACGGCCGCAAAAATTCATCAACGACTTTAAATCCCCCTATCGTATCCCGTTCTTGATCCTTTTCGTTGTCATTTTGATTTTTTTTAGAAATTAGAAGCCCGCCTTGACTTGGCGAGGCAGGTTGGTCATTAGAAATTTTCGAAGCCTGAAAATTCTGGCCATACAAAAAAGAAGTTTCGTGATTAATGCAACCTACCGTTAAACCCAAAGCGTGATAGATCTGCCCCATCCATACCGTATCTCTACGCGCCAGATAATCATTGACGGTCACGACATGCACCCCTTTGCCGCGAAGCGCATGTAAAGAAACCGGCAGGGTGGCGGCAAGCGTCTTTCCTTCGCCGGTTTTCATCTCGGCAATGGCACCCTGATGAAGAATCATCCCGCCAATCAACTGCACATCAAAATGCCGCTGGCCTAAGGTGCGTTTGGCGGCTTCGCGCGTCAGCGCAAACACATCGGGCAAGAGATCATCCAGCTTTTCTCCTTTTTGAAGATGATCACGAAATTCAGCAGTAAGACGGGGAAACTCCTCGAGGGGGATTTCAGCATATTTTTCTTCAAGCGCATTGATAAGCTCTACTTTGGCGTCAAGCCGTTTTATCAGCCGTTCCTGCGGATCGCCAAAAAGGTTTGTCATGAATGACATCATGGGGTTAAAGTACAATAAAAATTAAAAATGTGCAATGATACCAAAACTTGACAAGATTTATAAAAAATGCTTAGATACTCCCGGAAGGAGGTTCTTATGAAAAAACTTCACATGGGGATGTTATTCCTTTTAGGCCTGACCACTGCCGTAGTGTATCCGCGCGCGCTGAGCGATGGGCTCAAACGCCCTGCAAGCGTCGCGGAGAATAATGACCATTCTTACGAGAAAGGTCATGCGGTTAGACCCAAAAGAAAGACAATGACGACGTCATGGTATGGAAGAAAATTCCATGGCAAAAAAACGGCGAGCGGCAGACGATTCAATATGTATGCGTTGACCGCAGCACACCGCGTATTGCCGTTCGGCACACGTCTTAAGTTGCGCAATCCCAATAATCAAAAACAGGTGGTGGTTACGATCACCGATCGCGGCCCTCACATCGAGGGACGCCACCTTGATATATCCCGCAAAGCGGCGGAGGCGTTAAAAATGGTCCGCGACGGCGTTGCGGTATTACATGTAAAAATTTTAAAAACATCCTCCTCATAAGAAGACACGTTGGCCGCCATGGCCAACTTTTTATTATGTTATTTTACTCGTCCCTCACGCCGGTAGGAATGTCGTGGGCAAGCCGTTTTACACGCCGGGCGCCGCGTTTTTGCAAAGCGACTTGTTTTCCACTGTATCGCTTCAGCTCACGCTGAAGTTCATCTTTGACGGTATTGATGGCGAGGGCAATGCTCTGCGCGGTCGCTTCGGCGCGCAGGGTTGATTTGCCGGGCGCTTGAATTTGCACTTCGGCATAAAATACCTCGCCGGTGCGATGGTGCTTAGTGGTTTTGCCAATCTCCACGTATGCCTGTACGGCGCCCGTATGCGCAAGAAACTTATCGAGCGCGCCTATTTTTTTCTCTACGCTCGCGCGCAACGCAGGCGTTAAGGTGAAGTTGGTCGCTTTGATCGTATATTTCATGACGCTTCTATCTCTATACTCTTTATGATAACGGGCTCAAGCGGTCGATCGGTTTCATTCGTCTCTACCTTGCCAATTGCATCTACCACCTCCTGCCCTTTGGTCACTTTGCCAAAAATCGTGTATTGCGGCGGAAGCGGCGTGTCTTCCAGCATAATAAAGAATTGACTGCCATTGGTATCAGGGCCGCGATTTGCCATTGCCACGATTCCTTTTTTATACCCTTGCTGATACAGGGCGCTTGCCGGATCAATTTCATCTTTAAAGGTGTAGCCGGGTCCGCCGGAGCCGTCACCATTTGGATCGCCCCCTTGAATCATAAACCCTTTAATAACCCGATGAAAGGTAAGGTTGTTGTAAAATCCTTTACGCGCCAAGGTGATAAAATTTTCCACGGTTTTTGGCGCTGCGTTTTTAAATGTTTCAAACTGAATATCGCCGAAATTTGTTTTCAGCGTAATCATTTCAACGTTATTTGCATTGCCTTGATTATCTCCGTTTTCTGTGGGACTCTCTGTATCTGTATTCATAGTAACAAGCAATACTA
>CAYHZD010000016.1:0-6794 GCA_964361035.1 uncultured Candidatus Saccharibacteria bacterium | reverse complement strand
TCTCCGTTTTCTGTGGGACTCTCTGTATCTGTATTCATAGTAACAAGCAATACTATCGCGCCCACGGCGAGCACCACGAGCCCTCCGATAGTAAAAAGCGTGCTCTTTTCCATCTTGATTTTTTTTAAATTTAATTGGGAGAAGCAATGGTCTCAAAAGCAACATGTATGATTTTGTCTTGCGCGTTCTGCAGCGGCAAATCATTTTTTAAATCAAATGTGTGATCAATTTCCGCTTCGCCATCCCCTTTTGTTTCTCCGTGAAGCATGGCGTAATAACGCTTACCGGACTCCATAGTGCGTAAAAGCTCTACTTGAACGGCCTCGTGCATGCCGGCAGGAAACCAGGCGGCGCCGAGTACATTGCCGGGCCGGCCATCGCTCTCCTCATGAATGACGAGCCATCCCTCTCGTGCGAGAGTGACGGAAGTAATCAGCGCCCGAGCGCCTGCTGACTGGTTACGCACGTTAAGCGTATTTTCTTTATTTTCCGCCGTAAAAGAACCCTCTTCTGTCGCTTCATCGCCGGATTCCAACAAAGAAGTTTCTTCCGTAAGGTCCTCGGAAGAATCAGTAAGGGGCGCGGGCGAGACCTCGCGGCCCGTAATAAGCCAGCCCATAAAAAAGCCGAGCCAAAAGGCAATAATGAAGGTGATGATGATCGCAATGATAATCGGCCGCTGCGCTTCGTTGGTATCCATATGAGCGCATCCTAACAAAACAAAAAACCCCTGACAAGTCCTTACTTAAGAGGGGTTCACGTATAAATTTTTTTCTTTCAAAAGAACCGCAAGCGCGACCGCGGCAATCGCCATCACAAGACCGATCAAATAAAAGGTCGCCGCCAATGACCACTGCGCAATCATACCGGCGCCGATCATGCCTACGACGGACACCGCGCTACGACCCATATTCAAAAGCGACATCGTGGTAGCTCGTTCTTGGGACGACAACGGCACAAACTGATGAAGCGCATGTATGATGGGACCGAAACGCGCAAAACCAATACCAATGCCGTATACCGCAAGAAACATAACTAATGGAGGAGAGGCCACAAATCCGAACATGCCGATACTGATCGCGGGAACACACGCGCTTAAAAAAAGATAATCACGTTGCGAAGAAAGTACCCGATGAAGCGCAAAAAATGCGATGAGTGATCCAAAACCCAGTATGCCCGTTTGTACCAAACCAAACCATGCGGTCGGCACAAACAGTGTCTGCATAAGCCGCTGATGCGTCCACATCGCCACAAAGAGCATTGATCCCACAACAATCTGATTGATACCAAGAAGGCGCAATGATCGCGTGGCGCAAATATGATTCCATGCGGCAGAAAGCGTTCCGCGATAGACAGCGCCCATGCGGCGATACGAAACTTTTTTTCGCGGCGGCTCCCGCAGGGTGCACGCAATAAGCAATGCCACGCCAAAAGGAATAAACATGCAAGCGACCACATCCCGCAGCGCAATCCAGTTGGTCAGTATACTGGCCAACGGCGCGCCGATCGTCCATCCCACGAAATGGAAACTCACAAAGCGCGACATCACACGATCCTTCTGCACTTGAGAGCCTTCTTGCATCATACTTTCATACATGAGCGATTCATCAGCGCCGGAAACGAATGCTAAACCCAACGCCCAAAGAAACATACCTAAAAAAAAGACAGACCAATGCGCGATGCTCACAAACGCCGTAATGCCGCAAAGAAACGCAATCGATCCGACAACGAGAGAAAAACATCTCCCCTGCACATCGGCGACAATGCCGGTAGGGATTTCGAGCATCAACAGCCAAAAGAAAAACCATCCTTGCAACATCATCGTCTTGGCAAAACTCATCCCACCGTATTCCGTAAAAAATGGCACCAGCACGCCGGTAATCAAATGCAGACCGGTACAGAATTGATACGCATACAATTTTCCGATATTTGTTTTTGGCCATTGCAATGTCAAGACTTCTCTCCTTTCTTTTCAAGATTCTATATACCAGCCCCGAGCATAGCATGGCGCGCGCAAACAAAAAAGCCCGCAATGGCGCGAGCTTACGCGATTTCCGGCATGCCAAATTTTTTGGCGAGAATGTCGAGCAAACTGCCAAGGCCGTCTATCTGCTCTGGAACATGCCTGCCCTGATCCTGCAATTGCTCATGCCGCCACTTCTTTACTTGTCTTTCCTGCTGTTCTTTGATTTCCTGGAAAAGAAGGAAAGACGTTGTTAATACTCTTCCAACATCAAGCGACCACATGCGATCACTGTAATAGATAAACATTTGTATACGGGATGTTTTAACGGTGATAGATCCTTTAGAAAACAATCCGCTCCCCACGATATCCAATAAACGTTGCGATTCCATCACAATACGAACGCCGTGAATAATGGTCTCCCAATATTCTTTGTACAAGCTGGAAGAAACCTGTAATTCACTCCCCGTTTGCTGCCAGGTTACTCCCCCAAGAATCGTCTGCGCCCAAAGCGCGTTTAAAAATCGCCGTTCCAAAAAGAGCTGCCCTTCTGACGGGGGCTTAGCTGATTTCTGCGGCATGCCGCCCTCTGATTCCCACCGATCGAGATCCTCCTGCTTTTGTTCTTGTTTTATTTCTTTTTCCATCTCTTCCGGCAATACGCCGATTTCCTCGATCGCTGCTCTTATGCCCGTCATTTCTTCTCTCCTTTCTCTCTATTATTATTCTATCAATATACTTCTTCTCTATTTAAAGAGGAATGCCGCAAGAAGTCAACCGCGAGGCGGGCTTTTTTGAGCCCGAATTTACGGCGCTCTTTGACGCGCGCGTCAACACCAAAGATATTTAAATATTTCCTTGTCAGGATAACCAAGTTTATTCAGATAATTTCTCACCATATCCCACACAAGTCCTTTCTTGAGCGGAGCATATCGAGGGATCATCCAGACCTTACCGGTTCTGATATGCTCTACTTTGTAATGTTTTGACGATTTAATCTTTAATAAAAATCCTCCTAATTTTTTAAGAGCTTTTACGAGATCGTTGGGCGAACAATTATTCAGTTTTGGATAATCCATTATGCACGGCTGAACTCAAGCATTCCTTTGTTCTGTATAATTTCTCTGATTACCTCCTCCATTTTTTCATGTAAAACTTTTTCTCGCGCGCGAGGAGAAAACTTTGGCACATAGAGCAAAAAATCTTTTCGTAATCGTTCCGGAACTTCAAAATAGGTAAATACTGCGTCATTAATCATATCAATGAGATCGAAAAAGTTTTCCCCCTGCGTGTTGCATCCGGGAAGATTCTTGATTTGTGCCCAAAATCCTCCTTCTTCAGCACGGTGGATTTCTACTTCCAGCTCTTCTGGCAGAATAGTGGAAAAACGTATAAATTCCTGCTTTTTTTTGTCCATAGCATCATGTTACCATTTTGTTACCGTTTTGCCCATTGCGGGGCTCTGCGGGCTTTTTTGAGCCCGAATTTACGGCGCTCTTTGACGCGCGCATCGCGCGTCAGAAACCCATGCGCGCGCAGAAGCGTTTTGTGAGATGCGTCTTTTTTCAAAAGCGCGCGAGAGAGACCATGACGGATTGCTTCGGCTTGCCCGCGTATGCCGCCGCCGGTCACATGCGCTTCCACCGCTATCCCGGAAATGCCGAGTTTCGTAATCGGATCAAGAACAATTTGCTGGAGACTGGCAAGGGGAAAATAGATTGACAATTTTTTTGCGTTAATAAGCGGATCCTTTAAATCCTTGCGTGATTTGACTTCCTCGGCATTCCATATGCGCACCCGCGCGCGCGACGCTTTTCTTCTGCCGATACCTTCGTAATACAATGCGGTACTCATATTGTTGCTATGATGAGGCGATGCTTAAATTTTTTAAAAGACGATCCCGCCATTTATTGTGTGGCAGCATCCCGCGAACGGTACGCTGTAAAACCGCGCGCGGATTGCGCGCAAAAAGGGCTTCACGTGAGCGTATGTGCAACCCTCCCGGATAGCCAGAATATGATTTAAGCGGTTTTGGAGGCAGACGCACCTCGTTGATGCGCGTTACAATTACTTTGGCACCCCGCGGCTCGCGCGGCTGAAAGGACGGCATATCTTTGCCGCGCAAAAGCACGGCGATCTCGCTGGCAAGCCGCCCCAAAGATTTTCCGCTTGCGTCTATTTCAATTGTTTTTTGATTGTTCATACAAATTCTATCATCGCTTTGCGCGCGCCGTCTTTGCGGAGCGAACCTAATTTGGTAATACGTGTCCAGCCGGACTGCCGATCTTTCAGGCGACCCATGCGGTCTTTAAAAAGCGTTTTTGCCGCGTCTGCCGAAAGAAAACGATAGGCGTATCGTTTGCCGGAGAGGACATCCCCTTGCCTGCCGCGCGCCTTGCTGATAATGCGCTCCATGAGCGGGCGCATCGCTTTTGCTTTTGCTTCAGTCGTAATGATGCGTTGATGAAGCACCAACGAAGAACACAAATGGACAAAAAGCGCCTTTCGTTGTTTGCGTACACGGCCAAAAATTTTTCCTTTTTTGCGATGTCTCATATTAAAATCCCAATGCCAAAATCCAAATGCCAAATCAATGTCAAATTATTAAATGTCAAAACATTGGACATTAATCGACTTTAAGGGAGAGCCCCATCGTTCCCAGAAGGCGCCGAATTTCTTGAAGCGCCTTATCGCCAATGCCGTCAAGCGATCGCAAATCTTCACCTGACTTACGCACCAATCCCCCCACTGTTTTAATACCGGCGCTCTCCAATACATGCACGGTGCGGGAATTAAGTCCCATATCGCCAATACGCATTTTGAGATATTCTTCAACGCTCAACGTAGGAATAGAGCTGCGTTCTTTCGGCGTAAACGTAAAAGGATGGGTAAACAACTCTCTGGCGCGCGTGATTGATTCTTCTGTTTCCTGCTCGCCGAGCGCGGCAAACTGCTGCTGCAAAATTGCGATCGCCTGCTGCCAGGCCGCTTGCGGGGTGATGCTGCCGTCCGTCTCAATGGTCATGCGCAGGCGATTGTAATTTGTTTCCGTGCCTACGCGCATATCTTCCACCTCCATGGTAACTTTACGCACCGGAGTAAAGATAGCGTCGAGCGCAATCGTGCCTACCTCCATTTTTTCCGGATTGCGTTTCTCTCGCGGCACATACCCCACCCCCGCCTCCACCTGCAGCTCCATTTCAAGAGAAGCGCTCTTTTTAGTAAGCGTGGCTAAAAGAAAATCGGGGTTTACCACATCAACGCCCGTAGGCGTCTGCAAATCCCGCGCATATACCTCGCGCTCTCCTTTTGCGCGAAGGCGCACCGTTTGCGGTTCCAACTGGGTAAGCCGAAAGCGCAACTGTTTCAAACGCAGTAAAAGAGTAATAACGTCCTCCTGCATCCCGGGAATGGTACTAAATTCATGTTCTATGCCTTGAATTTTTACCAACGTGACCGCGGCACCCGGTAAAGAAGAAAGAAGCACTCGCCGCAAGGCGGTGCCCAAGGTTACTCCGTAGCCAGGATAGAGGCCGTCCACTTGAAATGTCGCTTCATGCTCCCCTTTTACCTCACCGATATGGGGAGGAGGAGGAACTAAAATTTCAGCGTGCATAATACTCTATTATAACGCGTTTGTCGTAAAGACGCAAGGCACTCTCCGGGGTCTCTAAAATGGCCTGGGTGTTGCCTTCCTTTGTGCCTGAAGAAACTATTTGATTTCCGTGCGTCTGATACGAGGGCGTTCTGACTTTTTTGCCGTCCACTGTTACATGGCCATGGCTGATCAGCTGGCGCGCCATCTGAGGAGTTTGCGCCAAACCAAGCCGAAAAACGACGTTATCTAAACGCATTTCCAGAATCCGTGCCAAGAGAGCCCCCGGATCTTCACCTGGTTTTTTCATCGCTTGCGCCACCATGCGCGCGAATTGACGCTCCGAGAGTCCATAGAGAAAACGCATTTTTTGTTTTTCACGCAACTGACGGCCGAATTCGGACGCCTCTCTCCTGCCCTTACGTTTGCTGCGGCCGTGGATGCCGGGAGGATATGGTTTACGCAACGCCGCGCACTTGGCGTGCGCGCATATTTTCTCTCCCATTCTCCGACAAATTTTACAAGTCATGTGTTCCATAAATATATTCTCTACACCACTTTCAATAAAAATGCAATGGCAACTTTTAGTATGTTTTAGAGGTACGCCGCTTGATTTCTGCAATATAAATAATTCTTTCTTTTATGAGGATCTCATAGAGAATACGATAAGCGCCGATTCGTCGCCGCCATGTTTGCTTTTCACCCTGCATCTTCTTAACATTTCCTGCGAAGGGGTCGCTTTTTAATTCATTAAGTGCTGTACGTATATGTCTCTGATCGTCTTTTGGAAATTTTGCTACTCGCCTCCATACACCGTCGTTAATCTTTAAATCCCAGTTTTCTTTCAAATTCATCGAGCGTCATATAATTGCCATTTTTATAATTTTCGCGAGCCCGTTTCAATGCTGTCACTTCTGCTTTTATTGGTTTGAAAGTCTTAAACTTTCGCGGCGATATCATCGAGGTTTCCGACTTCTTTTTAATAACAAGGGTATCGCCAGAAAAATGCAAAAAAACTTCAGCGTTCTGCCAATTTTTTTTCAGCCGCCGCGGAAGCTCAATCACTCCCCCTTTTATTTTCGTCATTGTTTCCGTCATGATATCAATATATCAAATCCTCCCCACCGCGTCAACCTTATGTACGCAACAATTTGAGGAACTCTTTTACCGAAATCTTCGCCTGCCGCATGATTTCGCGCACAAGCCAACGCGGCACATCCACGTTATGATACGGCA
>CAYHZD010000015.1:0-13001 GCA_964361035.1 uncultured Candidatus Saccharibacteria bacterium | reverse complement strand
AGGACCATTTTGGCACCACTGACCCCGTCGCGATCGGGCGCCAAGTGAAATTATGGCTTGAAGATTACCTTGTGCAAGGGCCTATGGTGGCGATGGTGGTGAAGGGAATGCATGCCATTACTACGGTACGCAAACTTGTGGGACACACATACCCTGTAGAAGCGCTTCCCGGTACTATTAGAGGAGATTTTTCAGTGGATACGCCGGCGGCGGCGAACACCGAAAAGCGTGTCGTAAAAAATATTATTCACGCTTCCGGCAATACCGACGAAGCATCTCATGAAATACACCATTGGTTTACCTCTGAAGAATTGTTTGATTATAAGCGATCCGATGAAGATATTATGTTTTAAGAAAAAAACATATGTTTCTTATTGCGGGTATCGCAATTCTTTATACTCTCGGGTTTATTTATCGCTGGAACTTCGAATTATGGTGGTTTGATGTTCTTTTGCATTTTCTCGGCGGCATGTGGGTGGCGATTGCAGCGAACCGGTTTTTTGTAAGGCCTATTGGTCCGATAGGTCTTATAGGGCCTATCTTAGTGGTGGCGCTAGTCGCCTTCGTAGGCGTGGGCTGGGAGGTTTACGAATTTACGATAGATGAACTTTTTTTTGAAGATCGCGCACTCTGGCGCGCGCAGGATGGCAATACCGACACCATGACCGATCTCATGATGGATGTATTGGGCGGCATAATAGTAGCCGGTTATACGGCCTATACGTCTTATAGGTCCTCTAGGTCCTATGAAAGAAGTACTTGAAAACATTGGCTTCTATGTGGGCACTATTGTGGGCGCAGGCATGTTCGCGCTTCCCTATGCGGTCATTAAAGCAGGCCCCTTTTGGTCTCTCCTCTTTTTTTTCCTTACCTTCGGGCTTTTGACACTTTTTCATCTTATTTACGGCAGAATTGCTTACGCAATTAAAGGAAAACACCGCCTCCCCGGCCATGTGCGTGAGGTTTTCGGTAAAAACGCCGCACTTGTTGCGACGTTTGCGGTGGTAATCGGGCTTTATGGCGCGCTTTTGGTATACGGAATTCTCTCCGGTATTTTTTTACATCACCTCACATCAGCACTCACCCCTTCTTATTGGACAATTATTTTTTTTATCTGCCTTGCGCCTATGTTACTTTTTCGTCTGGAGCGCATCGGGATTATTAATTTTGTTCTCTCAATCCCCATTGTGCTTTTTGTAATTCTCCTTTTTGTAAAAGCGCTTCCAATAATTAATGTTTCTTATCTTATGACCCCACCTGCGCTTCCTAATTATTTTTTGCCTTACGGTGTATTTTTATTCGCATTTGCGGGGCTTTCTGCCATCCCGGAGATGGTGGAAGTGATGCGCAAGCATAATCGCCAGGTATTTACCCGTATAGTGATTGGCGGGTCGCTCGCGGTTGCCGTTATTTACGCGCTGTTTGTGATTGCGATTGCGGGGGTTGCGGGAAGCGCGACTGCCCCTGATGCGCTCTCCACGCTGCCGCGTTATTTTAGCACTCCCCTTGTAGTGTTTGGGGAATTAGTTGCACTACTTGCCGTGCTTACCTCATATCTTGCCATCGGTATTGATTTACGCGGCATGTTTCATTACGACTATAATTTCTCACCGTTTCTTAGTTGGCTTTTTGTGATAAGTATTCCTCTTTTTCTTTTCGTTATCGGCTTCGGTAATTTTATCAGCATTGTTGAATTTCTTGGCGCAGTGACCGTGGCGCTTAACGGCATGTTTGTATTGTGGCTTGCAGTGAGAAAAAATATTATTTCTTCTGTATGGGCGTTGCCGCTCGGAGTAGCCCTTCTTCTCGGCATTGGATTGTTTATTGTTTCATAGAATAAATTTATGCGCATTATTGCCGATTTACACATTCATTCAAAATACTCGCGCGCGGTGTCGCGGGACATGACACCGGAGAATCTTGATATATGGGCGCAAAAAAAAGGAATTACCGTGATAGGCACCGGAGATTTTACGCATCCGCGGTGGCTCGAAGAATTAAAAGAGAAGCTGGAGCCGGCGGAGGAAGGATTGTATCGTTTGCGAAAAGTCCCAAACCAGGTTTTTAATAACGATTCCCTTACAAGAAACGAATCACAGAAACCTCAAGGAGCAAAAAACCTGGTTTGGGACTTTTCAACCCGTTTTCTTTTAACAGTAGAAATCGCCGTTATTTACTCAAAAGGTGGGAAGGTGCGGCGGATTCATCATTTAGTGTTTGCGCCGTCGTTTGCCGCGGTTGATAAAATAAATAAAAAACTCTCAAAAATCGGCAATCTTGCCTCCGACGGCCGCCCAATCCTCGGTTTGGATTCAAAAGAATTACTGAAAATCGTAAAAGACGCCGATGCGCAGGCAGTATTGGTGCCCGCGCATGCCTGGACGCCATGGTTTAGCGTATTTGGCTCCATGTCCGGCTTTGATGCGTTGGAAGAGTGTTTTGAGGAACTTGCGCCAGAGATTTTTGCCATTGAAACCGGCCTTTCGAGCGATCCTGCCATGAATTGGCCTGTGCCCGCGCTTTCCGGTATTGCCCTCATCTCCAACTCAGACAGCCACTCGTTGCGTAAAATAGGCAGGGAAGCAAATGTGTTTGATTGTGAATTTTCGTATCAAGGTATTATGGACGCCATCGAATCGCGCGATCAAAAGAAATTTTTATACACCATTGAATTTTTTCCAGAGGAAGGTAAATACCACGTAGATGGCCATCGCGACCAAAAACATTTTCAGGATCCCGCAATCACCAAACAACATGGTGGCCGCTGTGCCCAGTGCGGGGCAAAGGTGACGGTGGGGGTATTATCGAGAGTGGAGGAGTTGGCTTCGAAAAAAGTCCCAAACCAGGTTTTTAATAACGATTCCCTTACAAGGAACGAATCACAGAAACCTCAAGGAGCAAAAAACCTGGTTTGGGACTTTTCCAAAAGGATACCTTATCGAAGTATTGTCCCTCTCGAAGAAATTATCGCCGACATCTGTGGAGTGGGGGTTGCGAGTAAGCGCGTGCAGAGCATGTATGAAGCTACCATCGCACAATTTGGCAGCGAATTTACGTTCTTGTTGGATATGCCTATTGAAAAAATAATACACTACGATGCCGCTCTTGCCGAAGCGATCCGTCGCGTGCGCGAAGGTCTTGTCCACCTCACCCCTGGCTATGACGGCGAGTATGGGAAAGTGGGTATATTTGCTCTGGAAGATCGCGCGGGATTTATAAAAATACAAGAAAAACAACAAGGACTTTTTTAAAATTGGAATAAAAAGAGGTTTGCATGGGCCCTATCAGGCAGACAGGACCGATAAATAAGAAATGCCAAAGCATTTCTTTAATTTCCATCGTTCGTCCATCACAAAAATAAATTTTTGCATGGAATCGCTAGGAAATATAAAAAAGAAAGCCCCACACAAGATGGTGGAGCTTACAAAGAGAGAGATGGAAAAGGGCTAGTCATCGTAGAATAACAAAGCAAGAAAGAATGAAAGGTTTTTTAATTCCGTAAAAATACGGAAGCCCATTTTTTTGGGGAAGAATACCTTTCAGTTTTTTCTTTCAGTGTGATTCCAAGATTCTGATTTTATGATACACTGTGTTTGTATAAGAGAGAAAGGTTGCATATTTTTTGAAAGTGTGGTGTTGATGTCCCAAACCTGGTTCGGGACAGGTTAGAGCATTTTATGAACCAAGAATTAGTTACAATTTTCACCGAAATGGCAGAGCTTTTTGCGATGCAGGACGTGCCATTTAAACCAAGAGCGTTTGAAAAGGCAGCGCTTGCAATCGGCGAATTAAGCGAATCAGTAAAAGATATCCATAAAAAAGGCGGTATTGCCGCGCTTGAAGAAATTTCGGGCGTGGGGCGCGGTATTGCCGAGCGCATTGAGGAGTATATCAAAACCGGCCATATCAAGGACTATGAGCACCTCAAAAAAAAGATGCCAGTTAATATTGAAGAGCTTACGCGTATTGAGGGAGTGGGCCCGAAAATGATCCATACGCTCTATGAAAAACTCGGCGTGCGTACCGTCAAGGATTTGGAAAAAGCCGCCAAAACCGGCAAAGTGGCAAAACTTCCGCGTTTTGGCAAAAAGTCGGAAGAAAAGATATTGAAAAGCATCGAATTTTTCAAACAATCCGGCGGACGGCTTGGTATCGGCGAAGCGCTGCCGCTTGCGCGCCAGATAAAGGAGCGACTTGAGAAGGTGCCGGGCGTGGAACGTGTAGAAATCGCTGGATCTTTACGGAGATGGCAAGAAACCATCGGTGACATCGATGTGCTCGCCGTCTCATCAGAGCCGGAAAAGGTGATGGATACATTTGTGAAAATGTCCGGTGTGCAGCATGTGCACGCGCACGGAGATACCAAGAGCTCCGTGCGGCTTCATACGCCGGCTGGCGGGATTGATGCCGATGTACGCGTGGTGCCCAAAAAATCATTTGGCGCGGCTCTCCAATATTTTACGGGCAATAAGGCGCATAATGTGGCGCTCCGTAAAATTGCCATTGAAAAGGGGTATAAGTTGAATGAGTATGGGTTATTTAAACAAATGGCGAATGGCAAATGGCGAATGGCGTATGGAAAAACGGAAGAAGAGATATACAAAGCGCTTGGGTTGCAATATATTGAGCCGGAGATGAGACTCGATGAGGGGGAATTGGCGCTTGCGGAAAAAAATAAACTGCCAAAACTCATTGATTATGACGGCCTTAAAGGGGATTTACAGGTGCAGACTAACTGGACCGATGGCGCTGATTCAATTGAAACGATGGCGAAAACTGCCGCTGATCTCGGGCTTGAGTATATTGCCATTACCGATCACACACGGTCGCTTGCTATGACGGGCGGCGCTGATGAGAAAAAATTACTGCGACAGATGAAAGAAATAGAACGGATAAACCACAAGATACAAGATACAAGATACAAGATACAAATTTTAAGCGGAGCGGAAGTTAATATCAAAAAAGACGGATCATTGGATATTGATGACGAGGTACTTGCAAAACTCGATGTGGTGGGTGCCGCGATCCATTCACACTTTAAACTTTCTAAAAAAGAGCAAACTGAACGGCTTATCAGGGCAATTGAAAATCCTCATGTGGATATTATTTTTCACCCTACCACCCGCGTCGTGACGCGCCGAGAGCCCATTGAGCTTGATATGGAGGCAGTTTTGAAGGCAGCAGCGCGCACCGGCACGGCCATGGAAATCGACGCTCACCCGTGGCGCCTTGATTTAAAAGATGAGTATATTCGCGCCGCAATCGCGCTTGGCGTAAAGCTTGTGATTGATACCGACGCTCACCGCGCCGAAGAATTGCGTTATTTGGAATACGGCATTGCGCAGGCGCGCCGGGCGGGAGCAAAAAAGAAAGATATTTTAAATACGTTGCCGGTAGGGGAATTCATAAAAGCACTCAAGTAAGAATCTAGAAAATAGAAGTCGGGAAGATGCAAGTATTGCCTCTTATTTTTTCTTGCTAGACTGGGAACGTATGAAAACTCAAAAGCGCCTTTCCGCGGGTAAAGCGGGTAATCAAAAAATTTCTTTCAGTCGGTTTTTTACCAAAAATAACAAACACCCGTTTGATGAGGTCGTATGGGATAAGCGCGACGTGATGATCACAAAAATGAACGGCACGCCATACAAGGCGGTGGATTTGGAATTTCCCTCGTTTTGGTCACAAAATGCTTCGCTTATTACGGCATCCAAATATTTTCGCGGCCGCATTGGCACCAAAAGCCGCGAAACCAGCGTGCGTCAGATGATCAACCGTGTCGCGGGTACGATCCGCCGTTGGGGCGAAGAAGGCGAATATTTCGACACCAAAGAAGGCGGCATTTTTGAAGATGAATTAACCCATATCCTTGTTAATCAAAAAGCATCCTTTAACAGCCCGGTATGGTTTAATGTGGGCGTAAAAGAAAAACCGCAATGCTCAGCCTGTTTTATCCTTGACGTTGAAGACAGTATGATTTCCATTCTTGATTGGATCAAGACAGAGGGCATGATTTTTAAGGGCGGATCCGGATCGGGTATCAATCTTTCTCCTTTACGATCAAAAGAAGAAGAGCTTTCGGTGGGGGGTTATGCATCGGGGCCTGTTTCCTTTATGCGCGGCGCTGATGCGGTGGCCGGTATGATCGCCTCGGGCGGTGCTACGCGAAGAGCTGCCAAAATGGTGGTGCTCAACATTGACCATCCGGACGTGCTTGAGTTTATACGCTGTAAAGCCAACGAAGAAAAGAAAATCCGCGCGCTCATGGCGGCCGGCTACAACATGCGCGACCTCAATGACGAAGGATGGCGCTCCATTCAGTATCAAAATGCGAACAATTCCGTACGTGTCACTGACGAGTTTATGAAAGCGGTAGAGCAAGATGGCGAATGGGCCATGCGTTATATTATGGACGGGAAAACCGCGCGCGTGGGGAAAGCACGCGATCTTCTCAAAGAAATCGCCCAGGCGGCCTGGGAATGCGGCGACCCTGGCATGCAGTATGACACCACTGTTAATAGTTGGCATACGATTCCACGCACTGCTCGTATCAACGCGTCTAATCCTTGCAGTGAGTATATGAGTGTCGACAACTCTGCCTGCAATCTTGCTTCCATTAATCTTTTACGTTTTTTGAAACAAAATAACGCTTTTGACGTGCCGGCATTTGTAAAAACCGTGCAAACAATGATCTTGGCGCAAGAAATCATTGTGGGTTTTTCCAGTTATCCCACGCCAAAAATTGAAAAAAATACCCATGATTTACGCCAGCTCGGCCTAGGATATGCCAATCTCGGAGCACTTTTGATGGCGTTGGGACTTCCCTATGACTCGGACGAGGCGCGCGCGCTTGCCGGAGCAATTACCGCCCTTATGTGCGGCGAAGCATATCGGTATTCGGCTGAAATTGCGCGCCGCATGGGCCCGTTTGCCGGGTATGCGGCAAACCGAGAGCCGATGTTGCGCGTGATCCGCAAGCACCGCCAGCATCTCGCCTCAATCGCTAAACAAAAAATTGCGGACAAACCGCTTTTTGCCGCTGCTAAAAAAGTATGGGATGAAGCGCTTAAGCTTGGCGAGCGCGCGGGATTTCGCAATTCCCAAGTAACCGTTATCGCGCCTACCGGTACCATTGCCTTTATGATGGACTGCGACACCACTGGGGTAGAGCCGGAGTTTTCGTTGGTTAAAATGAAACAATTGGTGGGCGGCGGCCACATGACCATTATTAATCAAACCGTGCGTCGGGCGCTTGCGCGCCTCGGCTACACGCCGCGGGAGCGTGAAGAAATTGCGCAGTGGATTGAACAGAAAGGCACGGTTGAGGGCGCGCCGCATCTGAAAGAAAAGCATTTTGCGGTATTTGATACGGCTGTTCCCGCAGCTGGCGGAGCAGGGGGGCGTGCGATTTTTTGGCAAGGGCATGTGAAAATGGTGGCCGCAGCGCAACCCTTTATCTCAGGGGCTCTTTCAAAAACATTTAATATGCCGTCGGATGCTACCATTGATGATATTGTTGATGCGTATACCATGGGATGGAAATTGGGTCTCAAAGCATTTGCCGTTTATCGTGATGGATCAAAAGCTACCCAGCCACTGGCGACGAGTGGAGGAGAAAAAAAGGAAGGGAAGAAAGACATAGAAATGCGTGGAAATAAGATGGAAATACAGAGAAAATCGGATCCCGTACGGCGGCATCTCCCCGCTACACGCACTTCTTACACGCATAAATTTGTCATTGCGGGTCACGAGGGCTATTTGACGTATAGCACTTTTGACGATGGGGCGCTCGCGGAAATTTTCATCCGCATGGCGAAACAAGGGAGCACCTTAGCAGGTCTTTTGGATGCATTTGCTATTACCGTTTCTACGTCTCTGCAATACGGTGTGCCGTTAAAACAACTTGCACAAAAATTTATTTACGGCCGTTATGAACCGGCGGGCGTTACCGAACACGCCGATATTCTTTTTGCAACTTCCATTACCGACTATATTTTCCGCTATCTTGCTTTTGCGTTTCTCTTGGCCGATGACTTGGCGGATCTTGGTATTGCGCTTGCCTCAAATACCGTCGAGGGGCCATCTGCTCGTATTGAGGAAAAAGCAGTGCCCAAACTTACCAGCGCGCGCGAGGAGCATCGAGAATCCATTACGCGCACCGCGATATTTGCCGACACGCTCTGCCGCCTCTGCGGCGGCATACTCATCCGTACCGGTACTTGCAAAACTTGTACCCAATGCGGCACGTCTGACGGAGGGTGTTAGGTTACCGATGATTGCTTTTTATTGTTTCATGGTGTAATAAGAATCCATGACCCACCTTCCTTCCGTCGCCCGTTGGTGTTTCTTGGCTCTTGGCGCGGTGATTCCTCTTTGGTTTTTCCCTACTACGATTTTTCCTGTTCTTTATAATAAAATATTTTTGATCTCGTTGATCACGATCGCCGGCGTGCTTGCCTGGCTTGGTACTGCCATGCAAAAAGGATCGTTCGTTCTTGCGCGTTTGCCGTGGTCGGCGGTATTTTACGGCGGTTTTTTGGCGACCATGACGATCTCGGCGATATTTGCGGCCGCACCTGCCACCGCGATCCGCGGCATCGGCGGTGAGGCAGGAACTCTTTTTGTGTGGCTCTTAGGCGGCATTATATTGATGGGCATTCCGTTTGTGTTTGAGAAAAAACAGGATCTCCTGTATGCCTGGATGATTGTAGTGGCGTCGTATGCGATTATCACGCTCTTTTTTATTGTTCATACGATTCTTGATTATCAATTTTTGCCTTGGGACTTCACACGCGTGCGCACCTTTACTCCCATTGGTTCTTGGAGCAACCTCGGCATCTTTTTTGGATTTATTGCGGCACTTACCCTGCCATTTCTTTCATTTCGCATTGCCCCGCGCATCCGTTTCATAAGTATGGCGGTATTCGCCGTTGCCTTTATAGGTATGGCGATTGTTAATTTTTTCTGGACATGGATCGCATTGGGACTTGTCGCTATTACCTTTTTAGCGCTGCTTCTGTCTCACTTGCGCGAACGCGCGTTGATCGCCGCGCCCTTGGCAGTGCTTTTGCTGGTGGTGTTTGGTGTGCTTGCCCAACAACCACTTTCATTTTATCTTTCCTCGATTGGATCAGAGCTTGAACTGACGCCGGATTTTCCCGCTACTCTTCAGGTCATCCAATCGGTTATGAAAGAATCCCCATTCTTCGGGGCAGGACCGAATCATTTTGATCTGGCATGGGATCAATTTAAACCAGCTACCATCAACGAAAGTCCGTTCTGGGGTGTACGTTTAAGCAGCGGCATGTCCACGGTAGGCACAGTACTTGCAGAAGGAGGCGCTTTTGGCGGCGTGACCCTTGTTCTTTTTATTGTGTTTTTTTTCTGGCATGCGTTCAAACAAGTGGGAAATGGAGCACCAAGGCGCCCATCGGTGGATGATACGTCTGCATTGAGCGGTGCGATAAGCGCATTACTCCTGCGCTCCACATTTGCCGGCTCACTCTTTTTATTTTTGCTGTGGTTTTTAGCGCCTCTCAATAGTACGTTGTTGCTTTTGAGTTTCTTTATCGCCGGACTCTATCTTGCGGTGGAGTCACACGTGCTCTCTACACAGAAAACAATTCAATTATTCCAAGACTCTCGCAAAGGTTTTCTGATCTCGCTCGCCATGATTTTATTAATGGTGGGGGCGACCAGCGTGGTGTATTTTGAAGTATCGCGCTATTTTTCACACCTTTTTTTCACGCGCGGTATGCAGCTCTATAACGAGGAGGGATCAGTGAATGGCGCAGAACAAGCAATCATGCGCGCGGTTAATTTTGACAAGCGGCAAGCTTACTACTGGCGTGCGCTTACTGAATTAAGCCAAGTAAAAATGGAACGCGCGCTTGCCGCTGATGTGGATCCGGCGGAAGCGAGCAATCGTTTTCAGGAAGCGCTTTCCTCGGCAATCCGTTATGCGCAAAATGCGGTGGCGATCAATCCGGAAGATGGACTTAATTGGGTAGCGCTTGGCCGCGTCTACGAAGCAGCAACCCCTTTTGTGGAAGGAGCAGGCAAAGTGGCGCTTGCGCATTACACAGAGGCACGCAAGCGTTTGCCGATTGATCCATCACTGGCAGTTGCCGAATCACGTGTGCATTTGGGGCTGGCTTCGATCGCCCAGCGCAAACAAGAAGATCCTTCGGGAGAAGTCGCGAAAGCAAAAGAAGCGCTTGAACATGCGCTTGCTCTTAAGTCAAACTACGCACTCGCGCATTTCCAGCTTGCCCAGCTTTACGCGCAGGAAGGGAACTTGAAGGAAGCAATTGCGCGCGCCGAAGAAGCGCGCGTACTTTCCCCCGGCGACATCGGCGTACTCTTTCAGCTCGGGCTTCTTTATTATCAGAAAAACGATTTTGATCGCGCTAAGGAAGTTTTTAAAGAAGCGGTGGCGCTCAACCCCGATTATGCTAATACCCTTTATTTTCTTGGTTTGATTTACGATCAGGAGGGGGAGACCGATGCGGCAATCGAACAATTTGAGCGTATTGTCGTATTGAATCCCGAAAACAAAGAAGCGCAACAAATTTTACGCAATTTAAAAGCAGGACAGCCGGCACTCTCGGATGTTCCGGGTCCTAGACCAGAAAAACGTGATAAACCACCGGTGCCGGAAGAGAAGGGGAAAAGCGAACTCGAAGAATAAATCATTTATTCCGAAGCCGAGCTTTGACCAAATAGCGAGACGTGATACACTGTTTGCATGAGAAAATTTAAAACTGCGGAAGGAGAATATTACCACGTTTATCTTCGAGGTAATAATAAACAAGATATTTTTTACGATACTCGTGATATGGCGCGACTACTTTTTTTAATCACTTGTTTTCAGTCTCCCGTGGAGTTTGACCACATAAGTCGTTTCGTCGATTCAATCACCCGAAGCTCGGCTTTGGACATTTCAAAAAAATTGATGGGCGAAATAGTGCAGAAAAGGTATGTGGAGTTAGTAAATTTTACATTCATGCCAAATCATTTTCATCTTTTGGTTGGGGAGGTGGAGGGAAACGGCATTTCTAAGTATATGCAAAGAATTCTTACCGCTTTTAGTAAATATATTAATATAAAATATGAGAAGTCGGGCCACGTATTTCAGGGGCCGTTTCAAATAGTCCATGTAGTAACCAACGAACAATTATTGCATTTGTCAGCTTATATCCACAGGAATCCCCGCGAATTAAAAGAATGGAAAAATAAAGAGCATCTGTATCCTTGGTCAAGTTATCAAGATTATGTTGGAGAAAATCGGTGGGAAAATTTACTCAAAAGAAATGTTATCCTTGATCAATTTGAGAATGGACAAGAGTACCATGAATTTGTAAAAACGAGCGGCGTAAAAGAGTTTTTGGATGAGGAGTTATTGCTCGATTAAATTGCCAGAAATTTCCCCGAAGCCGAGCTTCGGGAGTATGGAGGAGAAAGAAAATGAATTAGAATAGGTTTTCTGCATTTTTAATATCTTCCGGAGAGGCGATAGGAAGCCAAAAAGAGGCGGGAACGGCTTTGACAAGATGATCGCGGGCGAGTTGTTTGATGCAGTCGGTGAGGTAATGTTCGCCATTGAGGGGGTGCGGAGGCGCCTGATAGTCAAAAATACGGTGATCAAGCACATAGACGCCGATATTAGCAAGGTTTGAGATGGGATGCTCCGGTTTTTCCACAAGATCAAGAATACGCATTGTCTTATCAATCGTGACCACACCAAATGCGCGTGGATTTTTAACTTCTTTGACAAGCATCGCTCCTGCTCCGCCAAGATTGTGCAGATCAGAAGCGGTTTTTAATAACAACATGAGGTCTTCCTTGCGATATAAATCATCCGCATACATCACAAGAAACGGTTCGTGTTCGGAAAGATAAGGTTTACAGATCTCGAGGGCACGGGCGGTACCGAGCGGTTCGTGCTGAACAATATAATGAAATGTTCGCCCTTCAAGGCGCGTGCCGCAATATCGTTGAAGATGCGCGCCTAAATAACCGATTACCATGATTACCTCGGTGATATCTTTGGGCAGTGCGGCCAATGTATAAGAAAGCAGCGGTTTGCCTGCCAATGATACTAATGGTTTTGGAATAGTGTTGGTAAGCGGCCGCATACGCGTGCCTTTGCCTGCCGCTAAAATAACTGCCTTCATAATGCTATACTTTATCTATGACATCGATTCTTGTAATATTGTTTCTTTTGGTAACCCCGCTTTTTTCGGCGGCACAGGGAGAAATCAATGCGGGATTCGTAAGCGGTTTGTGGTATTCACGCTACCCTTTTTTTGCCGGCGAGACCGTGCGTTTGTACGCGGCGATTCAGAATAACTCCGGTTTTGATATTAAAGGCACCGTGCAATTTTCCAATAATGATAAACTTATTGGAGCACAACCCTTTTCAGCAGTCAATGGTCGCCTCGTGGATGCGTGGGTTGACTGGACACCCCAGAAAGGCGTCTGGCGCCTTGGTTTGACCATTGTTGCCGCGCAAAAGTTTGAGCCCGGCAAAGATCCAGAGCCGATCACCCTTACGTTCTCTTCATTTCAAAAAGAAAACGTGGTGGTGGATGGTGATGCCGACGGAGATCACATGGGCGACAGCCAAGATACTGACGATGACAACGACAGCCTTTCTGATCGCGAAGAAAAAGAGCACGGCACGGACTCCCTTGTTGCCGATACAGACGGCGATGGCCTTTCAGACAAAAAAGAGATTTCCGGCGGCACGGATCCTCTTAAACCACCGGAAAAGGTAAAGAGCAATACAGCAGAAGTGCCTGGAAATACGCTAGAAATAGTGGGTAATACATTGAAGGAAAAGACACAAGCATATGCGCCGCGTATCGCCCAATCCACGCAAAAACTCATTGAAGCCATTGACGCGCGCGCGAGCAATGCGGCCCGCATCATTCGCGCCAAAAAAGAACATTTGGAACCCTCGCAATATCAATCGCTGTTTTCAGTTTCGCTGGCATTGCTCG
>CAYHZD010000014.1:0-13266 GCA_964361035.1 uncultured Candidatus Saccharibacteria bacterium | reverse complement strand
AGGCCACGAGATTTACGGTCTCATGGAGTGCAATATGTTTCTGAACTTATGCAGTTGAACTCTTGCCACAAACCGGCTATGCTCGCCCTATGTTGAGTTATACGGACTTAAAACCGGGCACCACCTTTGTACTGGAGGGAGCGCCCTGGGAAGTGCGAGAGTATCGTTTCGTGCGCCTCCAGCAGCGCAAACCCACGGTGCAGACCAAAATAAAAAATCTCATCAGCGGCAAGATCGTGGCGCGTTCATTTGCGCCAAGCGATACGCTCCCGGAAGCAAACATTGAGCGCAAACCAACCATTTTTTTATATTACCAGGCGCGTAACCAAGAATACTGGTTCCACACACCCGACAATCCGAAAAATCGTTTCATGCTCAAAGAAGATGCGGTAGGTAACTTGTGGCCCTATCTTACATCAAACACCGAAGTACAGCTTTATGAATGGGAAGGGCGCACGATCAATGTCGGCATTCCAATCAAGGTGGATTTGAAAGTCAAAGAAGCGCCGCCGGCCGTGAAGGGAGACACGGCGCAGGGCGGCACCAAAGAAGTTATCTTAGAAACCGGCTTAAAAATAAATGTGCCGCTCTTTATCAATGAAGACGATGTGGTACGCATCAACACCGAAAGCGGCGAATACGTGGAGCGGGTTTCAAAAGGATAAGCTCGTACACTTGTTTTTCCATTTGAAACTGTTTATAGTACCCGTATGAGCACCACGACGGCATCAACTAACATTACCGTTCCAAGGGAAGAATATCAGCGATTAAAACAGATCGCGCGGCGTTATGACACTATTCGCAATGTCATTGAATCAGATTTTTTTGTGGAACCGCCTACAAAGGACGTAAAAAAGATTGTGAGTGAATTTCGAAAGACGGAATTATATAATGAGTCTTTTTTGCAGAGCCTCGCAAAAGGACTTAAGGAATCTTTTGCCTCGAGATAATTACACATTTCTGTTTTATTATGCTCGTTCTGCCTCTAAAGAAACGCCTGGCGCAGTATATCGAACTAAAACGTATTACTAAACAATTTGAGAAGCAAAAACGTCTTTTTGAGGCAAATCCATTTCACCCGAGTCTGCATACCGAAATTCTTAAGCCAAAACATTTTCGTATCTACAGCTTTCGTATCACTAAAAAATATAGAGCGCTTTTTGTATACCGAGGGAACAACACGATCGAGATTGCCGATATCAACGATCATTATAAATAAAAAATCCGCTTCTTCATAATTTCACCTGCTCTCCCGGATTGAGATTTTGAGGGCCGTTCCCCTGCTTAGGTGGTGATGGTTTTTGTTTGTTTTGAGGACGAATCTGGGCAAGCATCTCACGGAGCTCGTCGAGGTTGCTTTCTTTTGATTGTAACGGTGGCACTCTTTGGAATTTTTGTTCGCGCGGCCCCTCCGATCCATCCCGATGTCCATCACGTCTTTCTTTGGGCTGCAAATCGCGCAACGAAATCGTACGCGGAGGAGGAGAAGAGCGTTCTTCTCGTTCGCCTTGAAATGAAGTGGGTCTCTCCGGTCTTTGATGGAATTGACCCGCTCCGACTCGATCATTAGAGCGAGGCGGGTGTAGGATTTGCCCCTCTGGTCGCAGAGGACGTGAAAATCTCTCATCGCGATATACTCCCGCTCTTTCGTCAAATCGAGGCGCGCGCGGCGGGCGATCATCGCGTCGTTCAGGAAAACGCCGCTCTCGGAAATCCCCCTCCCGCTGGTTGCGGGGTACAAAATCGTATCCGTACGATCTCTCGCGCTTCTCGCGCCGGTCAGTATGCTCTTTTTCTTTTTCTTCCTCCGATACAATTGGCTCCCACCATTTACGGATGCGCTCGGTTACTTCGGATTGCGGCGTGCCATAACGTTTACGCGACGCCTCAATCACTTCTCTTTTAAATGAGTGCTCTGGCTGCGGCATGGGCGGCAAGGTAATAGCGCTAAACGGCCGCGAGGTAAGACCGTTGATCATCAGCCGCACATAGATTTGTGCGAATTCGGCATTCACAAAATCCTGCGTGGTTATTTCCGGCGTAAATTCTTTTTCAAACACTTCCGCGTCCGCTCCGCCGATGCGAAACGCCACCATCGTGCCTACGTTGCCAAATATCGCATCACGAACCGTTTCGTCAAGCTGCGCAATATATTGATGCGCAAGAATAAGACTTAATCCATACTTGCGCGCCTCCGAGAGAATATTGGCAAATGAAGGGGTAGCGAAATTTTGAAATTCATCCACATACAAATAGAAATGACTGCGTTCGTGGATGGGCAAATCAACGCGTGTCATGGCGGCAAAATATAATTTGGTGACCAGCATAGACCCCAACAGCGAGGAGTTGCCTTCGCCTATTTTGCCTTTAGAGAGATTGACGAGCAGAATTTTCTTCTCATCGATGGCACGGCGCAGGTCAATGGATGATTTCTGCTGGCCGATAATATTGCGGATAAGTGGACTGGTGATAAGCTGGCCTATTTTATTCTGGATGGCCGGAGTCGCCTCCGCCGTATATTTATCGGTATACTTGGCAAATTCCTGTGTCCAAAATGCGCGCACTACGTCGTCGGTCACATAACCGATAACTTGTTTGCGATAATCTTTATCCGAGAGCATGCGGTTGATCCCTAAGAGTGTTGCGTCCGGATGCTCCAAAAGCGCAAGCACGGTATTGCTAAGAATATATTCCATGCGCGCCGACCATACATCCGGCCACAATTTTTTAAATACTCCCATCAGACCCGCAGCCACGAGCGGCCGCTGATCTTCGCGCACATTTTCCATGATATTAAACGCGATGGGAAAGGTCGCGTCTTCCGGATTAAAATAGATCACGTCGTCAATGCGTTCCTTAGGAATAAAATCAAGCATCCGCTCGGCAAATTCGCCGTGCGGATCAATAATGCTAAGCCCGTGGCCGGCTTGAATATCCTGGATTGCCATGTTGTCGAGCATGGTGGTTTTGCCGGTGCCAGTTTTTCCGATCACATAAAAATGGCGGTCGCGATCCTGTTTTTGGATGCCAAATCTTCGGCGCGCGTTGCGAAAATTTGTTTCGGCGAAGTAATTAATATCGGACATAAAAGTCTGATAGGTCGTATAGAACCTATGCTAAAGGTAAATTAGGAGGCGGCTCTACCTTTTTTGCCTCGATACGCTCAATGGCGGGTGCGGCCGCCACCATGCCCGGAAAATGATAAATGGTGGCGAGCTCTTCGGTGCTTAAAATAATCGACTTGCTCGCCCGATTGGTCGTAGGATCAAGCCGCGAAATAAATGACTTTTTTTCGCTAAACCAATAGCGCGGATCAGCCGCCGACGGTGTGGAGTAAAGCGTATACGGCGGATAAAACCACGACCGCTCGCGGTAGAGTGCCAAAAGCGTGCGTTTCTTCCATGCTTCACGCCGTTTTTTTAAGGGTGGATAATCCACGCTTACCGAATTTTTCGGTTTAAATCCATTCAGTAATTGCGAATTAAACTGCTTCATGATGCCGATGAGCGCCGGATAGACCGCGATCGTATAGCGATCTTTGCGCGCGATGTAACAAAATCGAATGCCGGTTTCAAATCCAAGTTTGGCAATTTTCTTCTGCATAGAGACCACCACTTCCTGCTCTCCTTTGGAAAGATGCTGCCAGAGACTGCCAAGTTCTTCTTTTTTCTTTTCTTTTCTCTCTTCTTTGGGGGGAGCTATGCCAAAAAGTGCGCGCAGAAATGCCATTCCTTCTTTGCCCGCTTCTTTTGAAACTTCTTTGGTTTCTTGCCCAACCACCGCCACCCCTTTTTTTACTTCCGGCGGCACTTTTTTGCCGATCATTTTTGCAATGAGTTTTTCTCCTGTTTCTTTCCATTTCTCGTCAGTTGGACGAATTAAAATTTGCAGCCACATGTGTTCGTCTTTGCTTAAGGATCCAAAAAATTCCAAAAGAGCCGAGAGTGGATCTACCTTTTCCGCTTCTTCTTTTGTGCCTTCGGTGATGTGAAAAGAAGGATAGGTCAAAAGAGGAAACGCGTCGGGTTTGGTAAAGGTAAATTCGGATCCGTAAAGATTCCAATTTTCATCAGGCGCAGTCGGCGGCACATCATCAATATAATCTTCGACGATGCGTATTTCGCTTTGCGGATATTGCGCGTAAATTTGCGCTTCCACCATGTGCCGAAAAAAGCTCGGGGTGCGAATATAAAAATGCGGCATCCCGCCACGGGAAACAATCTCTAAACTAAAATAAGTGGGAATAAAGCCATCCCGATAGCGATCAATGAGGTTCCCTTTGCGGCTCGCGCCATGCAAGCCCGCGAGCGCCTGCTCCATCGCCTGCGGGGTTTTGGCAATTTCGCGCGGTACCCTAATTTCTAATAAATCCCACTTTGTATTGATGTAATAGTGGCTGCGGATATAGATGAGCCATGTTTGCCACAAAAGGGCGACAGCAAACACGGGCAACCAAAGCCACCACCATTGCGTAATAAGATCCGCGGTTGTTTGAAAGAGAGTGGGTATCGACATACCCGTTTATTCTACCAAAGTATAGGTACCGTTGGAAAGGCAACGGAATAACTTTTTATTGTTTAAGTTCATGAAAATCGTGTTTTCTTTTACCTGTCGGCGTTTCAATACTTCGGCGACAATCATTTCTTTTGCGCACGCGCCCCGATCTTTGATCACGCGCGCGATAATATCTTTGACAAATCCGGGTTCATAGCCCCATTCGGCGAGCGCATAAAGGCCACGCCCTACGAGCACGAATCGCGGATCTTTGATTAATTCATTGTGCACGGTTTGCGTATGAATGCGCCGATCGGCAAACACATCCTGAATCTGGTGGGCAATCTGCGAGAAATGGAGCGGCGTTTGCATGCGCGCGAGTACCACATACGCGCCGTCTTTCATGCCGCGCGGGCGGATCAGCGCGGAAGACACGTGGCCATAATCGTTCCACTTATTCTTTGCAATTTTTTTTGAAAGTGCGAGGTACGCGCGCGCAACAGAAAAAGAAACATTCTCTCCTAATTGTTTTTTCAGTATATGGACGGCTTCTTCTTCGGAGACGGGCGTGGCATCCTCAAGTCGACGTGCCACATCGCGCAGCGCGCGGGCGACGTGTTCGGCGCGACTCAAATCGGATGTCCAATGCGCCTGAAACGAATCATCTTCTTTGCGACGGATAAATTTATCAGAAAGACGCAAAAGAAACGTAAGGCAATATCCCTGTCTGATGCCGGCTGTCGTCTTGGTGTTCCCCCATGCGATAAGCGGTTCTTCGAAAAGGATGCGTTCGGCAATGACACCGCCGCGCTCCTTAAAAAGGCGGTCTAACAATTTAACCCATGGCAAAAATCGTGAATCTCGTTTGACAGCCACAATACGCCGAAAACTGTCTGCCTCCAACTGACGAACGCGTTCGCGGGTAATGCCATAGCTTTTGCCGATTGATTCGAGCGTTTCGGCTCTACTTTTTTCGGCCACGTTTTTTACCAAAAAAATGCCGTAACGGCGGCAAATGACATCCTTGCCACGGTTTGATAAGGGACGCAAGATATTCTGCAATACATCCTCGAGTGATTCCAGTGTTGGCTTCATAGAACCACACTAACACATCGCCAAAAAGAGGTCAACAGTCTGTCTTAATAAACTTCTCAATATCCTCTTTTTTCAGCAATCGATATTTATCGGTGTTGCGCATGAGGCCATATGATTTTTTATGTTGAAAGCCAATATATTCCACACGTTTGCCAATCTTGCGAACTTGCCGGATGGCGGGAATAAGATCGGTATCTGAACTAACGAGTATCGCTGTATCATATAAATTCTCATATGCGCCAATAAGCAAATCGGTCGCGATACGCACATCAACACCCTTTTCATGATACAAGGAATCAGTCTTCATCATGTGTCCGAGTATGTATTCCCATCCACTATTAACGAGTTGCTGAAGCAATTTTCGCTGCGCCTTTTCTAATTTTTCGCTTTTGATATTTCCTTTCTCCACTTGTACGGCGGCTATATAGTATCGTCTGGTCTGCGCCCCTGTATCTCTCGCCAGTAATTTAGAAAAAGCCGCGTAGTTGAATGTAAGCAAATGTGCCAATTCAAGTTCTTTGAGGCGATGATAAAAGTTGCTTCCGTCAATCAAGATAAATAAGCGATTGTTCATATAAACAAAACCCGCGCAATTCCTCACAAGGAGGAAGACGCGGGGGGGGTTAATAATTGCTAGTATAGCAAAAGGATTCTTGTTGTCAACACTTCGCCACATAATCAAAAAGCAGAAATAAAAAAGCCCCAAGTTGGGGCAAAATTGAAAATTGAAATAGGCCTTTATTCCAATTTACGAGATGTCCACCAGGAGCGCTCTACCGCTGCATTCAAGTGATCTTGATACGTATGTATAAGATCTGGCGCGTCCAACTCCGAAGGCGCCCATGGTGCCAGAATTTTATTTTCTGGCCGATAGACTCCTTCTTTTGCTTCCAAAAGAACAACGGGCACATGAGCTATGACGCTATGCCATGTATCTGGGGGAATACGGCATGCGGCAACAGAACCGCCGAAGGACGTACTGCTAAGAGTAATCACTTCGATAACATTGCCATTGCTGTCAAAAAAAATCACCAAAGCATACCCTATCTCGATCTTAAAAAATTCGGGAGTAAGGTGTTTGTGGGGTTGCACATAGGTTTCCGGAGCAAAAGCATTAAAAAAGAAGCTCATACCGTCTTTCCCTGTTTCAGACACATCGAGATTTTTTCGACCGCGCGGCGCTTTTTTTGCTTGCTCAAGAAGGGCAAACACTTGGTTATATCTTACCGTTTTCATTCAAAAATCCTCCTTCTTTGTGTGAATTTTTTCAAAATTAATTATACTTGAACCGCTCTTTATTGTCAATGGCGAGCCTGAAATTCAACTGGCGTTGCGGATGGCGATTGATTGGACAAGGCCGAGTGCGAGAAAGCTGATCACTAAGAGCGATCCGCCGTAGCTCATAAAAGGAAGCCCGATGCCGGTGATTGGCAGCATGCCGAGATTCATGCCGATATGAATCACACCATGCGTGAAAAAGAAGAGAAATACGCCGAGCACGAAGAGTTGTTCAAAATTAGCGCGCGCACGCATGCCAATGGCGACAAGCCGCCAAAACAATATGCCCAGAGAAATAAAAAGCGCGGTGATACCGGCAAGCCCCCATTCTTCAGCAAACGCGGCAAAAATAAAATCAGTTTCTGATTCCGGCAAAAAATTGAGACGCGATTGGGTGCCATGCCCAATCCCCTTACCGGTGAGTCCGCCGGAGCCCACCGCAATTTTCGCCTGAAGTGTCTGATACCCTGCTCCTTGCGGATCGTGCAGAGGATCCAAAAAACTTTGCACCCGTTCTTTCTGATAGGGAGCGAGCAGAAACAACCACAAGAGTGCACACAAAAGTATCGCGCTGCCGCTCAACAAAAAAAATTGGCGCAAGCGTATGCCGGAAAGCATCAAAAGCCCGGACCAAATCATAAAAAGAATCAGGGCCGATCCCAAATCTGGCTGGCGCAATATCAGCACCAGCGGAACCCCCGCATATACCGCCGAGATGAACACATGGCGCCAAAGGCCCATCTCCACGTGACGGCGCGAAAAAAATTTTGCGAGCAACACAATCAACGCGAGTTTTACGGGCTCCACCGGTTCAAATGAAAAAGGACCAAACGCAAACCAGCTTTTTACTCCGCGTATCGAGCTGGTGAAAAAAAGAAGGGCCACGAGCGCGACACTCGCACTCCAAAGTAATAAAAGTGGGGTTGTCCGTTTTTCAAAAAAACGGACGTCAAAAAAAAGAGCTCCGGTAAATACGGCTATGCTTATCGCAAACCATATTAATTGGCGAGAAAAAAAATAGTCATCCGTGCCCACGCCAAGACTTTTCATGGTGAGAAGACCGAAAACCGTCAGAGGGATCACGGCAACTAGAAGAAGCCAATCGAAGCGACGAAGATAGGCGGAAAGACTCATAACTGCGTTTCTCTCACATATACCTGCATAATCCGTGGCTCTGGCAGCACCCGTGGCCAGGTCAATACCACTTCGCGCTCCTCTCCTGCTCCGAGTGCATCAATCACTGCATGCGCTACTGCGATCGCGTTGCCCGCCTCATCAAGCGGTACCGCGATAACTTCGAGCGATCTCGTAGATGCAATATCAGTATTGGAAAGTACTGTTCGCACGCGGGACGCAACGGCATCCTTTTCAAATTGCTTTTGTTTGACGACTACCGGCAGCACCTTTTTTTCCGCCACCTGCCAAGTGACATCGCGGATCTCAAATAATATACGTTGAGGAGTGCGTAACGCGGTAACCACGAGCGGCTCAAAAATGACAAACTGCTCGGCGGGATTCAAAAAGCTTCTTGACTCTTTGGTAGTAATTAAGACGTTATGTTCGTCAAATAACCGAAAGACATAGCGAATATCGGCTGCTTTCCGATCGTTATTCGGATTTTCCACAAGAGCGGCGGCATCATAAACATCCGTCCGCACCGGAAAAAACCTGCTCCATAAAAGCCGAGGGGGCTGCGGAGGTGAGAGGGGCTGAACCTCATTATCCGACGGGACGCGAAAGAAAAAAAAGAGACCAAAAACAATAATCGCCACGAGCAATCCCAAGATTCCAATCGCGATAAGTTGCCGTTTAAGTCGCCACATATGCTACAATATACCACATGATACCCGATTTCCTCAATCAGTTTCTTGTTTACTTGGAAGTGGAGCGTGGGCGCTCGCCACGCACCGTGGCGAATTACCGCCATTATGTGCGAGCATTTTTAAGCCGCGAACGCATCGCGAGCCCCGGAGCAATCACCGAGGATGCGGTACGCCGCTTTCGACTCGGCTTAAATAAACGCGGACTTAAACGCCGCACTCAAAATTATTATCTGATTGGCTTGCGGCAATTTCTTGGGTGGTGCGCGAAAACCGGCACGGCGAGTTTGGCGCCGGAAAAAATTGAGCTTGCCAAAGTCGGCGAGCGCGACATTGATATTCCCGATCTGGCGGATGTGGAACGATTATTGAATGCGCCTTTTGTCCCAAACCAGGTTTTTAGCAACGCAAATAAAATTGTCCAAAACCGAGTTTTTAGTAACGATACTCACAGAAACAATGTGCCTCACACGCCTCAAGAAGCAAAAAACTCGGTTTTGGACAATTTTGCATCTCTCCGTTCTCTCCGTGACAAAGCAATCCTTGAGCTTCTTTTCTCTACGGGCCTGCGCGT
The DNA here is from genome assembly GCA_964361035.1 of uncultured Candidatus Saccharibacteria bacterium. Classification (GTDB taxonomy): domain Bacteria; phylum Patescibacteriota; class Minisyncoccia; order Ryanbacterales; family CAYHZD01; genus CAYHZD01. Next base: position 4,005 of record CAYHZD010000014.1, on the reverse strand, counting down.
CTCGGAGCTCGCGGCCCTCAATCGCGACTCCCTCGACCTTGCGCGCGATGAATTCTCGGTGCGCGGCAAAGGGGAGAAAGTGCGGCTTGTTTTTCTCTCGCCAAACGCAAAACAAGCGCTCAAAACCTATCTGGAAAAACGCGGCGATATTGAAGAGGCGCTGTTTATCAATACCAAAAAAGAACCCGCGCGCCTCACTCCCCGCCAAATCCAACGCCTTATGCGCTTCTATGCCACAAAAGCCGGCATTGCCAAAAAGGTAACCCCGCACACCCTGCGCCATTTCTTTGCCACGGATCTTTTGATAAATGGCGCGGATCTGCGCTCGGTGCAAGCCCTTTTAGGCCACTCCTCTATTTCCACCACGCAAGTTTATACTCACCTTACCGATAAAACCTTGCGCGAAGTCCACCGCGCGTTTCATGCTACTCGAAGAAAGAACGAGGAAAGCACAAAATGAATTTTAGAATGATTATTGACATTTATTTTTCGAACAATTACTATACAACATTGAATCGCTATTTCAAAGAAGGAGGATGCGGTGAAACAGACGTACGAGGTAAAAGGAAGGGTTAATGGAACACGGGGGATGCTTCATGTCGGGCTTTGTATTTTCGAAGTCTCATCCGTGAAAGGATTGCCTTCGTGCTACACCTTAGTGGTATGCGCGCGTGGATCTCTTGCAAAAAAAGAAGAACCAATCATTGCGCATTTCGCTCTTAAAAGGGAAATGGTGGACATCGCAAGACGATCAGCACTGGAAGGTAGAGCGCAACACCATAAGGCGCTCCGAGGAATTTGATGGTCCTCTCTCTTCAGGGGAGCACGAAGCGAATATGGCATTTGAAAATCTCACCAAAGGAAACACGAGCCTTTGGATCAACGTGCAGGGGACTCATTTAGGAGGTAAAATTTCCTTTAAAATCCCCTTTTAATTTTAGCGAGATTCCCTCCTTGAAGAGAGTTCTTTTTTCGTCTTCCCTCCGATGATAATCGGGGGCTTTTTTTATGAGTTTTCGGGTGTCATTGACAAACATACTATTTATTGGTATAATTCTTTTTAAGAACCAGTAATTTTGACATATAAAAAGGAGGTATCGCATGTGGATTAAACGAAAGAAAAAAGACGAAAAAGAAAAGAAAGAACAAACAAAAAAGAAGGGGGAGCCAAGGTTGTTCCTTGACGGCTGGATTGTGTTTGTTTCACTTCTGGTCTTGGCGATTTATTTCCTGTTCTTTAAGGGCGCGTATGGATTCGGTATAGCCACCGCCTGTCTCGCACTTCTCTTACCCGAAAGAGGATGGGAAGTGCTCCCTTACCCCAAAAGAGCAGCAGTGTATACACTCGGCATGATTACGGGCGTTGCTGATTCCGGTCCGGTATTACGGATACCCGGCCTTCAAAAACTGCAAAGGTTTTCCGCGGAGCGCATCACCTACTCGGGAGACAGGATTCCAAAGCAAGATATGTCAACCAGTACGATGACGATTATTGCGGGGAAAATATTCGCCGCGGTAGAGCCGGGAAACACGGTGGAGGAAGTAAGGCACATGTATCTTCTTCCTCTTACTGCTGATGGTGATGTGGACTCGATAAAACGCGATGAAATCTTTTTAGATATCATCGCTGAAAAAGTACGAGCGGTCGTCGGACAACATAAACCCGAGGATCTTGTACAAGAACATGATAAGCTCGTCAGCTCCATGCGCGAGATACTCAACAATGAGTTGTCGAGTCGCTACGGCCATCACTGCGTAGAGGTGGGCATTTCTGACTACGATGAGCTCGTAAGATCGGAGGAAGCGCGTCGTATCGCAATGGCGCGCGCCAAAGGAGAGGAAGCGAGGATTCTTGGCGATCAGGTGCGTCAAAATCCTGAACTGGCTAAAATCATGATCGCGAGCACCTATGCTGCCGCAGCAACATCGGCAGTTGAAGGCATTGCGCGTGCGTTTTCCGGTTCTTCTTCAAAAAACAGACCGCAAAAAAAAGAGGAGAAAGAAGGGAAAGAAGATGAAAGTATTCTTGAAGGGGTAGCGGAGGGACTCAAACGCATCGCCCCGAGAAGGAAAGGAGGAAGACAATGAGAAAATTTCTAAGGTCAATGTTGTATATCGGGCTTTTCGTTGGTGGCATCGTGATTCTTTTCGAGTATTTTGGAGGAACACCCGCAATCACCACTCCTACTTCCTCAACTCCATGGCCTGCGGCCATTCTTAATCTTCTATCCTCGCCATGGGCACTGCTCTGGTCCGCTGTGCTTGGTATTTTTGTGTTGATCGCCGTTTCTGTCTGGCGTAAAGCTGAAACAGTGGCAGGGGGATTTCTCTGGAATCAAGAAAAAAATGATCTGACGCCGCTCGGAAGATTGTTGGTGGTAATTGGTTTCGTGGCGTGGTTTATCTTCGCAGTGAACTACGCGTATAGCGAGCCGAGAATGGAACAATTCTTCTTTGGCATCTCTGATCGTGGACGATGGGTAACAAGCGTCATTCTTGTTGCTCTCGCGCATCTCCCACTCTCACCGCTTGTCAACTTTATTGTTCCTACGAAAGGCACATTTACGCGCGCGGTCATTTACGCTATGTTTGTGGTGGTCATCGCGTATGGAGGATCGCATGCTCATACGACTCACGATTTTTTTGACCCGAAAACGGGGAGCTCGGTAGCCTATATCGATCCTACTACGAATACGCCATATCATCATGATGGCTGGGCGCCTGATACTGGCGAAAAACTAATTCCTATATCAAAGGAAGTAGCCAAAAGGCTTAGAAATCAATCGACTGTCGAGCTTGCGAAACAGAAAGCCGACAAATGGTTGCAAGATACGCTCACCAAACCACCGTCCCCTCCGCCGGCGCCGAAGCCAAAGGAGCCTGAAAAAGAAGAGAAAAAAATAAGGGCGGGCAAAAGTGGGCGGATAGTACTCAAAAATGAAGAGCTGAAAAACCCACGTGCCTATCAGGTACGTGCGAATTATGGTCCCTTTGCGAACCCGGATGGGGTTGCGTCCTTCTCCGAAGGTGAGGACTTCGAGCTGCTGGCGTTCGGGACCGGTGGCTGCAGCGCCCTCATTCCATTACGAGGCGTATTTGTCGCCTATTCCAACGGGGTCCCCTCTCCGCGTCAACAAAAGCCCGGCGCTGGAATAGCGAGAACGTGCAGCAATATATCAATCCGAGCGCGCGCGCTGACCGATCTTATGGTTTTCGGTGGCGGGTGCCCTCGGCCGCCGGGCAAGCCGGACAACTACGGCTGTCTCGTGTTTGATTAGTTCTTTATTCGGGGCGATCTTCCAAGATCGCCCTTTCTTTTTGCCCAAAAAACCGTATAATTAAATATATAAGTAATCTGCTCTCGTGGTGAAATGGATATCACACCAGTCTTCGGAACTGGTTTTGGGGGTTCGAATCCCTCCGAGAGCGCTCTTTCATCCATCATGCCCATGAACACCTTATTTCATTTCAATTCGCTTGGCATCGCCGACTTCTTTGACGTATTGATCGTTGCGATTCTTCTCTATATTATCATTATGCTTTTTAAGCAAACACGCTCGTCTCTGGTGTTGGGTGGGGTCGGCGTGCTCGTCGGTATCTCTGTTGTCGCTAAAATTTTCGAACTTTCTTTAACACTATTCACGCTTAATATATTCTTCGGAGCTTTCTTTATTATGCTTGCCATCATCTTTCAGGAGGAATTGAGACGGTTTTTTGCGTTCCTCGCCCTTTTAAGCACGCGCCACATTAAAAGTAAGCGCTCTCTTGCGGCAGCATCTCCCCTGGTCGAAGAGATAGCGCATACCGTCGCCGATCTCGCCTATAAAAAAATAGGAGGACTTATGGTGTTTCCCGGCAATGAAACCATAGAACATTTTTTGGAGGGAGGAAAAACACTCGACGGCGTGATATCGCAAGAGCTCATAGCAAGCATCTTCGATCCTTCGAGTCCCGGCCATGACGGAGCGATGATTATTCAAAGAGATCGTATTGCTCAATTCGCCG
>CAYHZD010000013.1:0-13537 GCA_964361035.1 uncultured Candidatus Saccharibacteria bacterium | reverse complement strand
CGAGAGGGCGCTTCTCTTTCCCAGGCGCTTGCGGGCAAATCGCCCAAAAAGAAAAAGCCCGGCAAGAAAGGGGCTGTGTGGGAACCAGAAGGCCCGAAAAGCGTGGATGAGCAAGCAATTCGCCTCATTGAAGCCAAAGCCGCAAAGGCCGGTTTTGATGTCAATATCCGGTTGATTGCCGCCGCGCAAAGCAAAGAGAAGGCGCAGGGAATTTTGCAGAATTTGGAATCCGCCTTTTTCCAATTCGCTCATCCGCAGGCAAATAGTTTTGTGATTGTGCGGCCTGAAGGCAATGCGCGCGGCCAATTGCTCTATCGTTTTTCATTTCGCTTGTTTGATGAAAAAAAAATTATGTATCTAGGGAGCGAGGAGTTGGCGTCCCTTTTTCATTTTCCGGCGGGTGGTATTACGACTCCCCATATGGCCGCACTTAAAGCAAAAGAAGCAGAAGCACCTCCCAATCTCCTTGAGCGTGGATTGTTGCTCGGATTCAATATGTTTCGCGGTCGTGCTACGCCTGTCCGCGTCGGCCGGGATGACCGCCAGCGCCATCTTTATATCATAGGGCAGACTGGCACCGGTAAAACGACTCTTATGCTTAATATGATCCGGCAGGATATGGAAGCGGGTGAGGGTGTGTGCTTTATTGATCCCCATGGCGAGACCGCCGAGAAAATTTTGCGGTATGTGCCGGCCGCGCGATCCCGCGATGTTATTTATTTTGACCCTTCAGACACCGACTATCCGTTCGGATTAAATTTTTTGGAATACGATCCGCGTTTTCCGGAACAAAAAACATTCCTCGTCAACGAACTTTTTTCTATTTTTCAAAAACTTTATGGCGGAGTGCCAGAATCCATGGGGCCGATTTTTGAGCAATATTTCCGCAATGCAACTCTCTTAGTGATGGATGACCCCTCATCCGGCAATACGCTTTTGGATATCACGCGCGTGCTTGCCGATAAAGAATTTCGCGACTATAAACTTTCGCGCACCGGCAATGTGGTGGTGCAGACCTTCTGGCGTCAGATCGCCGAGAAAGCGGGTGGGGAAGCGGCTTTGCAAAATATTGTGCCGTATATTACTTCAAAGTTTGATACGTTTTTGGCAAATGAGATCATGCGCCCCATCATCGCGCAAGAAACATCAAGTTTTAATTTCCGTACGGTGATGGATGAAGGAAAAATTCTTATCATTAATCTTTCAAAGGGGCGGCTTGGCGAATTGAACTCCGCGCTTCTCGGCCTTATTTTAGTAGGCAAACTTTTGATTGCAGCTCTCTCGCGTGTGGAGATTGTCGATGAAGAGCAGCGTCGTGATTTTTATTTGTATATTGATGAATTTCAAAATGTGACCACACCCTCCATTGCCACGATTCTCTCCGAGGCGCGTAAATATCGGCTCGATTTGATTGTCGCGCATCAATTTATTGCGCAACTCGATGAAAAAATTAAAAATGCCGTGTTTGGCAATGTGGGCACGATTGCGGCATTTCGCGTGGGCGCCGAGGACGCAGCATTTTTGGAAAAACAATTTGAGCCCGTATTTTCCGCCAATGATCTTATTAATATTGACAATCGCAACGCATATCTGAAGTTGCTCGTGGGCGGCCAGACCACGCGGCCGTTTAATATCAAAATTGATCCGCCGGCGGCGGGTGATGCAAGCGCCGTATCCGCCATCAAGGAATTTTCACGCATCACCTACGGCAGAGCCCGCGCCCAAATAGAAGCCGCTATCTCCAAGCGTGTAAATCCTTAGTATTTCACATATATTATACGCGTTATGTGATAGGAGTATTACCGATTTATTCCGTACCTACGGAAAAAAACGGTAACGTAGTATTATAAAAAATAAAATTATGAAAAAAACAAAACAATGGCGAAAAAGAAAAATAATTTTTGAAGAATTGTTTGAACCTACACTCAAAAGAAAGATAAAACGGTTTCTCGAAAGTGACACAACCTCAGCGACGCTTACCCGTGGATTGCTCGTGACCGCCGCGCTCGGTGGCGTGATCGCGGTGGGCATCATGGCCCCGAATCTTTTTAAAATTTTTAACACAAAAGATGGCTATGAGGAGCGTAGTAAGCGTATTAGTAAAGATGGATTTTCCCGGTTGCGAAGGGGTTGTTATCGATTAGAGAACAATCATTGGGTAGAATTTGTTCGCACCGATGGTTATGGCAACAAGATTTATCGCATTACTGAAAAGGGAAGGACGGAGATTTATCGAATTTTAAAGCAGCCATCGAGTCCTATTACAAAACCGGCAATGTGGGACGGCAAGTGGCGTGTAATATTTTTTGACATCCCCGTCTCTCACAATCATGCGCGTGATGCATTTCGGTATGGATTGCGTTCGTACGGATGCCATCAGATGCAGCAGAGCACGTTCGTGCATCCCTTTCCTTGTGTAAAAGAAATACAAAAGCTTACGAAAAATCTCGGTATTGAAAAATACGTCAAGGTATACACGGTGGAAGATTTTGACGACAGAGAGGTTATAGCGGCGTTTCGTGATTTATTAAAATGATTATCCTTGATTGAATTTGGCTTTATTGAAACTTTACCGAAACCTTCCGTACGTACGAAGAAAAACGGTAATATTGTATTTTTACAGATCTGCTCTTGTCGGAGAAAAATAGAGCGTAAGCGGGAGGCAGCAATTGCCTCTTTTTTTTGTTGCTGGTAGGATGAACACATGAAGTTTTCAGAACTTTTTACCAAAACACTGCGCGAGGATCCGGCCGATGAAGTGGCGATAAACGCGAAGCTACTTGCGCGCGCCGGTTTTATTTATAAAGAAATGGCGGGTGTGTACGCCTATCTGCCGCTTGGGTTGCGCGTGCTTAAAAAAATAGAAGGTATTATCCGCGAAGAGATGAATGCGATTGGCGGGCAGGAAGTGCTCCTCACTACCCTGCAAGACCCCGAAATATGGAAAAAGACCGGCCGCTGGGATGACGCGGTGGTGGACAATTGGTTTAAAACAAAACTCGCAGGCGGCGGCGAGGTGGGTATTGCCAATACGCATGAAGAGCCGTTGGTGCGGTTGCTCACGCATTATGTAAGTTCTTATAAGGACTTGCCGCTTGCTCTCTATCAATTTCAAACTAAATTTCGCAACGAACTGCGCGCCAAAAGCGGCATTATGCGCGTGCGTGAATTTATCATGAAAGATCTTTATTCATTCAACCGCTCCGAAGAAGAGTTTAAAGAATTTTATGAACAGTGCGTAGGAGCGTATGAAAAAATTTTTGACCGCGCGGGCATCGGCCCCATCACGTATCGCACGATCGCGGCAGGCGGTTCATTTACCACTGGATTTACCGACGAATTCCAAACACTTTCAAGCGCCGGAGAAGATATTATCTATATTGATGAGCGCAAAAAACGCGCCATAAATAAAGAAGTATACAATGACGAGGCAATCGCGCGCGCGGGATTGAAAAAATCCGATCTACGCGAAGAAAAAGCCATTGAGGTGGGAAATATTTTTCCTCTTGGCGTAAGGTACGCCGAAGCGCTTGGTTTATTGTATACAAATGAACAAGGGGAGAGAAAGCCAGCCGTTATGGGCAGCTACGGCATTGGACTTGGCCGACTGATGGGTACGATTGTAGAGACGCATCATGATGAAAAGGGAATCATGTGGCCGGAGGAAGTGGCGCCATTTCAAATGCATGTAATAGAAATTAGAAATCAGAAAATAGAAAATAGAAATGTTGGAGAAAAGATTTATCAAGAATTAACTGATGCGGGAATTGAGGTCCTGTATGATGATCGGGAGGAAATAAGCGCAGGAGAAAAATTTGCGGATGCGGATTTAATTGGTGTTCCCACGCGCGTGGTTATTTCGGAGAAAACGCTGGCGCAAAATGCCGCCGAAGTAAAGCAGAGAAGCCAGGCAAAGGCAACGCTTGTCCCGCTTGAAAAACTTCGCTACGCTACGAAGTAATGTTTGAGCGATGGCGAGAATGGTTTTCCCATGATATCGGCATTGACCTCGGTACGGCGAACACCTTGGTATATGTCCGCGGCCGCGGCATTGTAATCAATGAACCGTCGGTGGTGGCAGTCAACCAAAAGACCGGCCAGGTAGTAGCAGTAGGATCGGAAGCAAAGCGAATGGTTGGCCGCACCCCGGCCCATATCGTGGCCACACGCCCCTTAGTGGAAGGGGTCATTTCGAATTTTGAGGTTACCGAAGAGATGATGGCCTATTTTATCCGCAAAGTGATTGGCCGGCGTAGATCCGCGGCATTTTTCAGGCCGCGAATGGCAATAGGAATTCCCTCGGGCATTACTGATGTGGAACGAAGAGCCGTCAAAGACGCGGCGCGCTCGGCGGGCGCGGGCGATGTCTATTTGATTGAAGAGCCGATGGCCGCCGCAATCGGGGTGCGGCTCGAGGTGCAAGAGCCCGTGGGCAATATGATTATCGATATCGGAGGAGGCACGGCCGATATCGCCGTGATCTCATTGGGCGGTATTGTGGTGGCAAAAAATTTGCGCCTGGCAGGCGATCGGCTTAATCACGATATTATTCAGTATGCGCGCGATGAATTTAAATTGCTGCTCGGAGAACGCACCGCCGAAGATTTAAAGATCGCCATTGGATCGGCGTTGCCGCAAGAGCAGCAGCTGGAAGCTACGATGCGTGGTCGGGATTTAGTAACCGGCCTGCCGCGCGAGGTGCTCGTGGGGGATGCCGACATACGCGCGGCCATTAAGTCTTCCATTAATCTTTTTGTGAAGTCAGTAAAAGAAATTATTGAAAAAACCCCGCCGGAACTTATTTCGGATATTATGCATCGCGGCATTGTGATGGTGGGAGGGGGAGCGCTTTTGCGCGGTCTTGATACTCTTTTGGAACGAGAAACAAAAATCACGGTGCGCATCGCGGAAGATCCGCTTACGGCCGTGGTGCGCGGCACCGGCGCTATTTTGGAAGACATCGAACGCCTCCAAGAAGTATTAGTGGACATTTCCGACGATGAACCTCTTATTGCGCCATGAAACGAAAAACGTCTTTGTCGCTTTTTTGGATTTTTTTTCTTGCCGCACTGGTGGCGGCGCACGTGATCGGCATTCCTTTGCGCGCCTGGTTTTTGCGCGCGACCGTTTTACCTTATTCTTTTCAAGAACAAGAAAAAGAGGGTATTGCCGTGATAGGAAAACGACTTGATCGGTTTGCGTCTGTCCTCATTCTTGCCGCAGGCGATCGCGATGATGTTCATGTGGGTGATCATGTGGCCACGCATGACGGTATATATGTAGGGCGCGTGCGCGAGGTATCGCCGCATGCGAGTCAGGTGGTACTGGCAAGTCATCCGGGTGAGCACGTAAGCGCTTGGCTGCCGGTGCTTTCCGTGCCGATTGAACTGGAAGGATGGGGAGCTGGATTATTGCGCGCGCTGGTGCCGGAGGATTTTCTTCTTGAGGAAGGAGACGAGGTATGGGAAGATGCGCGGCAAGAAATTTTTGTGGGGCATGTGATTTCCATTCAAGAGGTACAGGATACCGGCGCCTTAAAAAAAATTTTTATTCAGCAAGCAGTCAACCCGCTTATGCTTTCTTATGTATATATTCGCCCCGCATTATTTACGGAAAATCCTGCCAGTCCATTAGACGGGTCAAGAGAACCATGATGACCGTAATTCCATCGTTGGCACTTATTTTTTTTCTTGCGCTCGCCCCGATCATGCCTGCTGGCGTACGCAGAAGTATTGCGTTGCTTTTGGGCGTAGGAAGCGAAGCATTCTCCACACTTCCGTTTGGTATCGCGATCGGCATGTTTGTGGTCGGCGTTTTTCTTATCGGATTGTTTGAGCGCACCATGACCACTCGTGAGCCAATTGGGTGGGCAACAACCGTGTTGAGCTCAATGGCCACCGTCGCATTGCTGCATATGGTTGCTCTTATTATGTTTGAAGCCGTTACCGTCTTACTTGCCACCGCGCTTTTTATAAGCGAGCTTACCGTTGGTGTACTCGTCATCGGTTTCCTTTGGGTGCCGGTCAAATTAAGTATGAGACGGTAGTAACATTGTAAAGCGTTCATTAGCCTAGGCTTGCGAACGCTACACATTTTTTTTACTATATCGCAGTATTTTGCTATAACAAGTCTATGGACAGAGAAGTGAGTGAACTTATCAAAAAAGAAGAGGAACGGCAGAAGGAATCGCTTTGTTTAATTGCCTCCGAGAATTATACGTCGCAGGCGGTGCGGGATGCGGTGGCCTCTGTTTTTTCGCATAAATATGCCGAAGGATATCCGGGCAAACGGTATTATCCGGGCAATATCTATGGCGATGAATTAGAGCAGCTCGTCTATGAGCGTGCACTCAAGCTTTTCGGTCTTTCCGCCGATGAGTGGCATATCAATACGCAAGCGCTTTCGGGCTCTCCCGCAAATTTTACCGCCTATGCCGCGCTCGTGCCATTTGGCGAGACGATCTCCGGCTTGCAATTGGATATGGGCGGGCATCTGACGCATGGTCACACCGCGAGCTTCACGAGTAAATTTTGGCGATCCGCGCCGTATGTGCTCAATGCACAAACGCATCTGCTTGATTATGATATGCTGCGTGATCATTTCCGCAGCGTAAAGCCAAAGATTATTATTGCGGGATTTACCGCCTACAGCCGTATTCCGGATTTTCAGAAATTCCGCGAGCTTGCCGATGAAGTCGGCGCGTATCTTTTAGTGGACATGGCGCATGTAGCAGGCCTTATCGCCGGTGGGGTGCATCCGTCTCCGTTCCCTTATGCCGACATCGTCACCACGACTACGCATAAAACGCTTCGCGGTCCGAGAGGCGCACTTATATTTGCAAATCGCAAATCCCAAATAGCAAAGAACAACAACATTGATATCGCTTCCAAAATCGACAAAGCGGTATTCCCCGGCATGCATGGGGGGCCGCATCTTAATATTATTGCGGGTATTGCGGTGTGTTTGTATGAAGCGGCACAGCCGGCGTTTCGCGATTATGCTAAAAATATCGTAGCGAATGCACAGAATCTTGCTGCCGAACTTGCCGCGCGCGGATTTTCCATTATAACGGGCGGCACCGATACCCATCTTTTTCTTGTTGATGTGCTTGGTGCGGCCGGCAAGGGCGGCAAAGAAGCGCAGAATCTTCTTGAGCAAGCGCATATATTGGCAAATATGAATACGATTCCTTATGATACGCGCAAACCCTTTGATCCTTCGGGCTTGCGAATCGGTACACCCTCGATCACCACACGGGGAGCAAAAGAACAAGATATGCCGCGTATTGCCGCCTGGATTGCCGATGTGCTAAAAGGAAAGCAGACGCCCGAGGTCGTTAAAAAAGAAGTAAAAGCATTTATGGAGGGACTATGAGATGGTTGGAGTCAAAATCAATTGTGGAGAAGATGAAAGAAGAGGATCGTGCCGCCGTGGCGGCGCTCGGCTTTGCGCCGCGGCTTGTTATTGTCTGGTTGGGAGAAAATAAGCTTATTGAAGTATTCATCAGACTTAAAAAAAAATATGCGCAGGAAGTGGGAGTCAAAATCATAGAACATCATCTTTCCGCTGATCTGTCGGGCAACGCATTGCGGGCGCATATACGAGGAATCGTGCATGAGCCCGAGGGGCAGCCGCCTAATCATGGGCTCGTGATCCAGCTTCGGCTTCCCGAACATATCGACGAGACAACGGTTCTTCCAGGCATCACCCCAGAAAAAGATGTGGATGTGCTTACTCCTCAATTGATAGGTAAATTTATCCAAGGGAAAGCGCCGTGGCTGCCGCCAGTGGTGGCAGCAATTGCCGCGTTACTGGATCACTATGATATTTTAGTGCGATGGAAAACGGTAGTGGTGGTAGGGAAGGGGCCTCTCGTAGGCATGCCATGTAGAGAATGGTTTGATCAGCAAGGCGCGCGTGTTTTTTCCACTGATAAAGATGATCCACAACTTGCGGAGGTTGTGCGCAAGGCCGATATATTGATTGCGGGGGCGGGAGGGGCTCCAAACATCATAACTGGCGACATGCTTAAAGATGAGGTGGTGATTTTTGATGCGGCAACGTCGGAGGTTGCGAATGGAAAAATTGCAGGCAACGTGGACATCGAATCGGCGCAAGAAAAAGCATCCGCCATGACCCCGCTTAAAGGCGGCATTGGTCCGCTTACCGTTGCGTTTGTGGTGCACAATACCATCAAAGCCGCCCAGCAACAGGCACATACCCATTGACCTGTTGCTTTTTTTTACGCAATATGCTAGGATGGCATTGTGAGTTTTTTCCTATTTATGTCTATCAAAAGCCCCGCCTTGCGCGGGGCTTTTGATTGCTTTATAATGTTGTTGAATTCTTTGTATAAAACAAGGAGGCATTATGCCAAAAGAAGTTCGCCGTATTCCTTTACGTTTGATAGATCGTGATCCAAATCAGCCTCGTAGAACGTTCAACCAAGAAAAAATTAAGAACCTTGTGCGATCAATAAGAGAAGAGGAACTCGCTCATTTTCCCACCGTAAAGCCGCATCCCCGAAAGCGAGGCCGTTTTATTTTGGTAAGCGGGGAACGGCGTATACGCGCAGTAGAATACCTTGGTTGGAAAGATATCATCTGCCGTGTATACACGGGTAAGAAAGATAGTTACCGTCTGTCACTTGTGGAGAATCTCCATCGTGAAAATTTAAATCCTATTGAACTTGCTGAGGCATTAAAAAGACTTCGCGAAGAAGAACATATGACATACGAAGCAGTAAGCGAATTAACCGGCTTGGTGTCGTCGCAAATTAATGCCACTTTAAAGCTTCTTGATCTTCCTAAAAAAATTCAGGACATGGTTGCGACAGAAACGCTTCCCAAGGTAGCTGCATTGCGTCTCAGACAATACAAAGGAGAAAAGGGACGTCTTATCCGCCTTGCGTACGATTTGATTGCTGGCAAGGACGAAGCGATGCTCGCGATCGCTCAACTTCCGGAAGAAAATGAGCGAGGAAAAAATATCCGCATGGGCAAAATGCCTGATACATCAGAGGGACTGCTTTTGCGGATATTAACTTTTTCTTATAATGCACCTTCTGTTAAACTTGTGATCAATGCATTCGCGGCCATGTCTTCCGAAAAACAAACACAAGGATGGAGATACCTCAATCCTCGCGTGCGGGAAAGTCTTCCTCGTTATATAGAGGAACTCCAAGTATCACTTGGTCAGTTGCAAAAAGTTCTTGCTGGATTAAGCGCATAAAAAGGGGCGCCTTGGGAAAAGGGCGCCTTTTATTTTTTATGTTCACGCGGATTATGTTCGAGGAAATCGCGGATACGCACCACGGCGATATTATAAAGTTGGCATACGCGCCCTTCTGACAAATTAAGGACGTTGCCTATTTCTAGCAATGTTAATTCCTGGTCACGAAAAAGCCGTATAACAATGCTTTCGTTTTCTGGTAAGAGTGCGAGAGCATTTTCAATCTTCTCATTGATATTACGGCTTTCGTTTATGAATGACGGATCGGGTCCGTAGGTGTTTTCCGTATCTCGTTGAATCGATTCCCATTCCGTATATAAAAAATTGTCAAAAGATTGCAAGGAGGCATGATCGTATTGTTGTTCAACATGGTAATACAAATCGAGCGGTATACCGAGTGCGTGCGCTGTTTCTTCAGGATTTGCCTGCCTTCCCAGTTGTGCGGTAAGATTACGGCGGACGTTCCTGACGTTACGCCCTTGCGCGCGAACGCGACGACTTGCGTGATCAAGAGAGCGTAGATACTCCATTATTTCCCCTGTAATACGATAACGGGCATATACTTCAAACGGCACATCTTTTGTCGGATCAAATCGTTTCAAGGCGCTTAAGAGTCCAATCATGCCTGCATGAAAAATATCTTCTTTGTCATGTTCCTGCACATGCAGGGGGAGACGCTTCATAATGGAGAATGCTATTTTTTTTACTAAAGAGGCGTAAAGAAGAGGTTCGTCCACACAATTCACCCCCTTTCATTTTTAAATAGTTGATCATCTTGATGGTATAATAAAAGAGCATTTTTGGCAATATTTTCATATTTAGATATAATAGGGTAAAAGAAGAAAATAGCGGCCATGAAGCGGCGAAGGAGGACGCGCTCACATAAATGACATATATAGGAGTTTTGCGTTCATCTTCGTCGCTTCATGGTCACTATGCAAGAACAGGTATCCCTCGCTCCTTTTACGTATTTTAAAATCGGGGGACCGGCGCGTTTTTTTGTTGAGGTACATAGTGAAGAAGAATTGGCCGACGCCCTCACATTTGCCCAAGAAAAAAATATTCCCTTTTGGATTTTAGGCGGCGGATCGAATGTGCTTATTGCCGACGAAGGTTTGCCGGGATTAGTGATTCGCATACTTTTTGATGCCATTGAATTTACGAGCCTGCCCGCCGAGCAGGCAGGGTTCAATCTCGTAAATCTCGTGAGAGTGGGAGCGGGAGTTACCATGGCGCGTGCAGTTGCCGCAAGCACCGCAGCAGGACTCACCGGCCTTGAATGGGCAATCGGCATTCCGGGAACGATTGGCGGGTCGGTGAGAGGAAACGCTGGCTGCTTCGGAAGCGAGATCAAGGATGTGATCCAGCACGTGTACGTGCTGGAATTTCCAATTTCCAATTTCCAATTTCTAAGCAAATTCCAAATTCCAAATTCCAAATGTCAATTTCAGTATCGTGAAAGCGTTTTTAAACGCAATCCCAATCTCATTATGTTGAGTGCCACGTTGCAATTACGCAAAGGCGATCCGGAAAAAAGTAAAAGACTCATTGCGCACTATGCGCAAGAGCGTACGGAAAAACAAGACATCGGCGAGAAATGCGCTGGCTGCATATTTAAAAATAGTATTGCGGAAGATGGCACTGTCATTCACGCAGGCAAACTTATTGATACGGCCGGTTGCAAAAGTTTACAGGTCGGCGGCGCCATGGTATCACAAAAGCACGCCAATTATTTTATCAATCGTGGAGGTGCTACCGCCGCCGACGTGCTCGCGTTGATAGAGCAGGTCAAAGAGCGCGTCCGGAATCAACATAACATCACACTTAAGGAAGAAATACAAATCTTGCGGTAAAAACTTTTTTGCCTTTATACTCAAACAATGGTTCCGACAAAAATTTTTTTTACGAAAGGAGTTGGCGTGCACAAAGAGTATCTTGCCTCCTTTGAGCTGGCACTGCGATCGGCGAACATGGCTCCGTACAACTTAGTGCCAGTCTCTTCCATTTATCCGCCGAATTGCAAACGCCTTACGCTTGAGGAAGGATTAAAATATCTTTCTCCCGGTGAGGTGGTCCATGTGGTTATTGCGCGCAATGCCACCAACGAGCCCAATCGGCTCATCGCGGCCTCGGTGGGGGTGGCGTTGCCCCAAGACAAAAATAATATGTACGGGTATCTTTCCGAGCACCACCCGTTCGGCGAGACAAGCGAGAAGGCCGGCGAATATGCCGAGGATTTAGCCGCAACAATGCTTGCCACTACCCTTGGCCTTGAGTTTGATTCGGATGCCGCATGGAACGAACGCGAGCAGATTTATAAAATGTCGGGCCAGATTGTGCGATCATTTAATATTACGCAATCGGCAATCGGCAATAAAGACAGTCTCTGGACTTCGGTAGTCGCGATGGCAGTTTTGATTGAATAACATGGCGCTTTGTCTGCAAGGAAAGCAATTGGAAGAACTTACGCAGTTAGACATCGCGCGTACGCACACGGTAAGCGATATGGTGGATGCCATGCGTTTGTGTTCATTCGGCGCGCGGATGCTCGGAGAGGTAGCGCAGACTCTTCATCAAACTATTCAAGAAGGCGCGCCGCCGTTTCTTATTTTTGATGGCAATCGTAATGCGCCGCTCGGAAAACTCATGCGTCATATGGTTGCCAAAGGATGGTTGAGTGCGATGGCCACACCGGAAGAATATATACGACACCGACAAACGCCAAAAGAAAAAAATTATGTGCTGGTGGTAGGAAGATTTGCGGAGAAATGCGAAGAAGATTTTTGGAAGGCGTTGGACGCTTCGAATGCGCGGCCGATATTTATTAATGATCATGGCCTTGCCAAGCCCGGACAGGTGCGAGACGGTTTTTATCCGCATGTAGTCTTCAGTGATCCGCGGTTCGTAATGCCGGTTCTTTACTACACGCTTCTCGAGCGACTTGAGGATACGCCGACTTCCGTGAGCGTATTAATGGAACGACTTTCCCAATACGGCGGTATTGCCGAAGAGACGGCGCAGGGCGCGCGTCTTTTCACCAAAATGGTGCGCGATCCTGATTGCACCGTTATTTTGACATTAAGCGGGGCGATGACCATCGCGAAAATGGGGTTTCTTGTCTGCGAGATGATTGAGCGCGGGATGGTGCATGCCATCTCAAGCACCGGTGCTCTTATGGCGCACGGCCTCATTGAGAGCACGGGTCTGAAGCATTACAAATATGATCCGCGTTTTGGAGATGACGTTTTAGCCAAGCATAAATTAAATCGAGTGACCGATACGCTTGAGCCGGAGTCGAATTTTGATTACTTGGAGACCGGCGTTATTGAAAAGGTCCTGGAAGAAGGAAGAGATTCCGTAATGAGTCCGAGTATATTTCATCGGATGCTTGGCAAGTATCTGGTAGAAAGCTATCCGCATGAGCGCGGCATTTTGAAATCCGCCTACGAACATAAGGTACCAGTGTTTGTGCCTGCGTTTGTGGATTCGGAAATTGGCAACGATGTGTTGGTGTATAATTGGAAGTACGGCAAACAGAGCAAAAGACCGCGCATAGTGATGGATATGGAAAAAGATTCCGATTATCTTATTGAGATAGCGTTGCGCGCGAAGCGTTTAGGTATTTTTACTATTGGCGGAGGAGTGCCGCGTAACAATGTGCAAAACGTGGCGCCACTCATGGAAATTTTGTCTTCCCGCGTAGCGCCCGATATCCCGTGCCGCCAATTTTTTTACGGCGTGCGCATCTGCCCGGATCCCATGTATTACGGCCATCTGTCCGGCTGCACGTATTCGGAAGGGAAAAGTTGGCGCAAGTTTGATCTTGATGGCGAGTTCAGCGAAATTCGCGCGGATGCGACATTAGTGTGGCCCTTATTGGTTAAATACGTCATGGAGCAATGCAATCCATCATAAATTGCAAAAATCCGCAAGAAGCCGACATCATATTGCTCCCGGCCAATTACGATAAAACATCTTCCGGCGGCAAAGGCGCCGATAAAGGGCCTAAGGCCATCATCACTTTTTTGGATCGGCAAATAGAATTCTATAATCCGCTTACGGATTCGAACCCCACGCAGACGCACCACATCGCGTGTGTGCCGCACCGCGATCTCAACGCGCTCTCGCCCGGCAAAGTAGTCGCCTTGATTGCGCGGCAGTTTGAAACATATTATAAGAAGAAAAAATTTATCATCACACTTGGCGGCGATCATTCGGTGTCAAACGGTCCCTTTGCGGCGCTTGCGCACATTGACAATCCAAAAGAAATTACGCTTTTGCATATTGACGCACATTTTGATCTGCG